>CAIXFP010000783.1 GCA_903918705.1 uncultured Pseudomonadota bacterium | reverse complement strand
CCAGGCGCTCTCCAGGCGAGTGAAATCCTCGTGATGGAGGATGAGGTTGATCTGATCGCTCAGCTTCCTGTCGATGGCGGCGATCATCGCCTCGATGGTCTTGTAGACGTCGCCAGAGATCAGAGTGGTTTCCGAAAGCGCCTGCTGGGCGAGAGTCTTGACGGCCGTTTCGACAGCGTCCTTGGCTTGGTCGCTCTTGGGCTTGAACTCCTTCTGCAGCAGGGCGGAAAAGTCGTCCAGCTCGAGGGTCGCGCCGGATTGCTGTAGTGCTTCTTCTTGGTGGGTTGCCATATTTCGCGTTCTCCTGAATCTAGACCTGGTTATTCCGCCGGCTTCGGTGCGGCTCCTAGGGATTGGAGCAAGGCCGGGTCGTTGAGCACCTTGGAAAGCAGCTCTTCGGCACCGACCTTGCCATCCATGTAGGTCAGCAAGTCCGCCAACTGGGTACGGGCCTGGAGCAGCTTGTTCAGGGCATCCACCTTGCGGGCGACGGCTTCCGGAGAGAAGTCGCCCATGCTCTCGAACGTGATGTCGAGACTGATGTTGCCTTCTCCGGTCAGGGTATTCGGTACCTGGAAAGCGACCCGCGGTTTCATGGCCTTGAGGCGCTCATCGAAGTTGTCGACGTCGATGTTCATGAAACTCCGATCGGCCACCGGGGCCAGGGGGTCGGCGGGCTTGCCAGAGAGATCGGCCATCACGCCCATCACGAAAGGCAGTTGGACTGTCTTCTGGGCGCCATTGAGTTCGACGTCGTATTCGATCTGAACCCGCGGCGCACGATTGCGTTGGATGAATTTCTGACTGCTCTCGCCCATCTCGATTGACTCCTAGGAAAAGTTGATGAATCAGCTGTCCGTTCTTTCAAGGCTGACACCGCCCAGCATTTCGATGCGATCTCGCGAATCCGGCATCAATTCCAGGACTATACCGGCGAAGTCCATGTCCGCGACACGAATGGCCCGGTCGATGAACATGGCCGCCGGGTTGCTGGGCTCGGTCCGTTTCAGGAAATCCGATACCTGGCGCAACATGCGCACCGCGTCCGACCGACTGGCCAATGCCCCACCCTTGGCGGTTGCAGCCTTGGGTTCCGCCGGCATGTTCTCACCATCAGAAGCCGGCTCGCTTCCCACCTGTCCCGTCTCATGTGCCTCCTCGGCACCCTCCAGGGTGGCGTAGAACTCACCGAGCTGAAACAGGATTTTCTGTAGTGCATCCAGGCCCGGGGATTGTCCGGACCGCTCCTGGAACAACCGGGATATGGACTTGACTGCCCGCAGGGCTTCCTGGGTGGCACTCCGCCTGGCCTGGTTGTCCTGGACATTGCCGCTATTCCATGCACGAACGATCTGGTAGATGCTTGGGGGCTGGACATCAGCCCTGGGGGGCAGACGTCCCTTCGCCAGGTCAAGGTCGCGCAGGGTAAACCGCCCAGCTTCCCGTGACTCGGCGATCACTGCGGCCCGCAGCATTGGGATGGCTTTTTCAGCGTCCACCAGGCTGGCCAGGACATTCAGCCGCTCGATGGGATCGTCGTTCTCATCCCTGTCCAGCAGCGGATAAAGGCTGTCCCAGTAGGTGTCCAGCAGGGCCTCAACCAAGCCCAGGCCGGAAGCCAGACCGACCAGCCCTTCCGTCTTGAGCAACGCAAAAGTGAGATGGGTTGCAACGCGCAGATCCTTGGTGCGCAGAAATAGAGCAATGGCCTTGTCGCGAACCTGACGCCAATCTGGTTCTACTACACCGACCTGCTCCTGGGTCTTGAGGTCATAAGTGCCTGGATTGCCGGTAGCCAACCTGCTCAACTCATCGACGTCAGCATATTCCAGGTTCTCGCCTGTAGGACTACTATCGTCGACGGGATTGAGCAAGCTCCCGATGTCCAACATGATATGTCGTCTCCTCAAGTGGTCTGGATTAGTGTGTGTTGGAGCAGCCTACGCTTCGTGGCATAGCAATTGAATCGCTAGTATATGATGATCTCGATATGGTTGTTATACATTAGCAGGGTGTTGAAAATCGCGACCTTTCCTTACCATGACCCAAAATACGCGCCTCGAAGAGGCAAATTCCTTGGAAAACAAGTAAATATTGCTCAAATATTATGCAAATCATGGTGTTTTGGCGTGCGTTGGGAGCGGTTTTTCCACCGGTTCTCAATTTCAACACCCTGTTATGCTATCCAACGATTCAAAGTACGCAGGAGCAGAGAGACATGGGCAGTAGGCACCGCGGCAGGATCACCCCATGAGCACCAACAACAGAGTCATCTGGTCTGAAGGCCTTTTCTTACGGCCTCATCATTTCCAGCAGGCCGAACGCTTCCTCGAGAACTGGGTTGAATCCAGGGTTGGCCAGGGACACTTCTGCGACTATGGCTATAGCCGTCTTGAACTCGATCAGGAGGCCCTGAACATAGGCAAGGTGTGTATCAAGTCGGCACATGGCATCATGCCGGACGGTACGCCCTTCAGGATGCCCGGGGATACCCCGGCTCCGGCACCCCTGGACATCGGCCACGACTCCCGAGACACCCTCGTAATCCTAGCGCTACCCTACCGTCGGCCAGGCATGCCCGAGTTCGCGCTGGAGCGGAACCAGAGCAGCGGCCTCGCCCGCTATATCGGCAACGATGCCACTGTCGAGGATGCCGTCAGCGAAATCCAGGCCAGCGCAGACATGAAGGTCGGACAACTCAACTTCCGGCTGTCACTCTCCTCCGATTCGCTCGATTCTTTCACCACCTTGGGGTTGGCCCGCGTGATCGAGAAGCGCAACAGCGGACAGGTTGCCCTGGACGAGACCTACATCCCTCCATCCCTTGATTGCCGCAGCCACGATAACCTATACGATTACCTCCGGGAGATCAGTAACCTGATCAAGCATCGCGGTACCACTCTTGCCGGGAGAATGGGGCAACCCGGACAGAAGGGCGTGGCGGAAATAGCCGATTTCCTGATGCTCCAGGTCACCAACCGATTCTCACCCCTGTTGCAGCACTTCCTGTCACGGGAGTCACTGCACCCGGAACTGCTATACCGGACGTTCCTGCAGCTCGCGGGGGAGTTGGCGACATTCACCCACTCCGACCGGATCCCCGCGGAGTTCACCGAATATCGCCACGACAACCTAGCCCTGACCTTTAAGCCATTGTTGACCGACCTGCGGGAGTCGCTGTGCGCTGTGCTGGACCAGAACACCATCGCCCTGCCATTGCAAGAGCGCGGACACGGCCTGTTCACGGCCTCCATCGCCGATCTCGACCTCCTGCACACCGCTTCGTTCGTCCTCGCCGTCAATGCGCAGATCGCCAGCGAAGCCCTGCGCAGTGGATTCCCGAGCCAGGTCAAGATCGGTCCTGCTGAGAAGATACGCGATCTGATGATGGCCCACCTGCCCGGCATCATCGTGCGCCCCCTCCCTGTCGCCCCGCGACAGTTGCCTTACCACGCCGGTTTCACCTATTTCGAACTGGACCGCGGCCACGAGTACTGGCGTGCCATAGAAGCCAACCGCCTCCTTGCATTGCACATTGCCGGAGACTTTCCGGGACTGCAGATGGAACTCTGGGCCATCCGCGCTTGAGCCTGATCTACGGAGTAATCGCCGATGAGCGAACCAACCCCACCCGTCATACCTGACTCCGACAAGACGGTCATTATTCCTCGTCCGGGTTCTCGGCGTGCTCCTCCGCCCCAGCAATCGGCCGACGCAACGATCGCTATGCCAGCGATGCGCCAGGCCCAACTTGCCCGTGAAGTGTCCAGCAAGGATGCAGTTCAATCAGGCGTCAATCCCCTCGTCGCTGCTGCCAATCCCCTGCTCAATCTGGTTCCGCAACTGCGCAACACACTGCAGCATTCCGACCCGGTCCGCTTGCGCGCCGATCTCCTGGCCGCCATCACCGAGTTCGAGGCGAATGCCCAAGTCAATGGCGTGCCACCGGAACACATCGTAGTGGCGCGCTATGCCATCTGCACCGTCCTTGATGAGGCGGTGTCCTTCACCCCGTGGGGAGGTACCGCGCAATGGGCTCAGAGCAGCCTCCTGGTCACCCTGCACAAGGAAGGTTGGGGCGGTGAAAAATTCTTCCAGTTGCTCGACAAGATGGGTGAAGACCCCCGTCTCAACCTTGACCTGCTGGAACTCATGTACGTTTGTCTATGCAATGGCTTCTCCGGCCGCTACCGAGTCATGGACAATGGCAAGGAACAACTGGAGCACATCAGGGAACGGTTGCACGACGTGATCCGCAAAGAGCGTGGCGAGTTCGAGCAGGACCTGTCGCCCAAGTGGCAGGGCGTTGCACGAAAACCAAGGAAGCTTCTGCGCAAGCTACCGCCCTGGGTCGTCCTGGCAGTGTCCTTATTCGTGCTTTTCGGCGTATTCCTGGCGCTCACGATCCTGCTCAACAACCGGTCTGATCCAGTGTTCTCCGCGCTGGCGGCGATCAAGGCCAACACCAGCGAAATCCAGCGCCCCAGTGCTCCCCTGGCCAAGCCCCGGCTGAAATCCTACTTGGGCAACGAAATCGCTCAGGGCCTGCTAGAAGTCCAGGAAGATCCTGACACGAGCCGGGTGATCCTACATGCCGACAATGCCTTCGCTGCCGGTAGCGCAGATATTGACCCAACTATCGGTCCGCTTCTGTCCAGGGTGGCGGAGGCGCTTAACCAAGTGCCTGGCAGCGTGACCGTCACCGGCCATACCGACGACCGGCCGATTCGTTCGTTGCGATTCCCTTCCAATTACCATCTTTCGCTGCAGCGAGCATCCAACGTTGCCAGATTGCTGATGGCCTCCCTTAAGGACAGGTCTCGCATCCATGCTGACGGCATGGGCGAAGCCCAGCCCATCGCTTCCAACGATACACCTGCCAACCGTGCGCGCAATAGAAGGGTTGAAATCCTGCTCCGTGTGGCCCATTGAGCCGCCCCAACACAACACCGTACATTCCGGGCTCCATGCCTTCCCCCGCGCTGAAGTGCGTGAATCGCCCATCGACCGAAGTCGAGGACTCATGAACATGATGCAAAGAATCTGGACCTTCCTGACCAACCGCTGGGTACTCATAGGTCTCGGCCTGTTGCTCCTGAGTCTGGTCATATGGTTTGCCGGCGATGCCTTCGCGTTCTACGACTACCGGCCACTGGAATCCGGTACTTCGCGCCTAGTGGCCATACTGCTGGTCATTCTGGTTTTCGCAGGCCTCGAAGCCTGGGAGAAATACCAGGAATGGCGCGCCAACAAGCAGATGCTCACTGCTCTGACAGAAGGCGAATCCCACAACGCCACCATGTCCGCCAGGGAGGTGGAAGACCTGAAGCACCGCTTCGAGCAAGCCATCGCCACTCTGAAGAATGCCCGCTTCGACAACAAGGCCACGGGGGGGCGTGCTTACCTGTATCAGCTTCCCTGGTACATGTTTATAGGCGCCCCTGGTTCCGGCAAAACTACAGCCCTCATCCAGTCGGGCCTTCGTTTTCCCTTGGCGGAGAAGTTCGGCAAGGGCGAAATCAAGGGTGTTGGTGGAACCCGCAACTGCGACTGGTGGTTTACGGACGAGGCCGTTCTTCTGGACACAGCGGGCCGCTACACCACCCAGACCAGCAATCAGGAAGTGGACTCCGCCGCCTGGCTCGGATTCCTAAAGCTGCTGAAGAAGTTCCGCTCTGGACACCCTTTGAACGGCGCCATCATTACGCTGAGCATCCAGGACCTGCTCATGCAGACGCCGGAGGAACGAGCTGACTACGGACGCAGCGTGCGACGCCGTATCCAGGAACTATACCGCGAGTTAGGCGTTCGATTTCCCCTGTACGTCATGGTTACGAAGTGTGACCTGCTTGCAGGATTCATGGAGTTCTTCAACAACCTCGGACGGGAGCAGCGCGCCCAGGTCTGGGGGATGACTTTCGACTACCGCCCGGAGGGCGCCGCCGAGTCGCCTATCGAACAGTTCCACAAACAGTTCGCGAGCCTGGAAACCAGGCTGAACCAGGGGCTGTTCAACCGTTTGCAGGAAGAACGGGACGTCCAGCGGCGTAACCTGATCTACACCTTCCCCCAACAGTTCTCCAGCCTGAAGCCTTCCATCGGTTCGTTCCTGTCTGAAGTCTTCGGGCAATCCGCATTTGAGGAACTGGCTCTGCTACGCGGCGTATATTTCACCAGCAGCACCCAGGAGGGCACACCCTTCGATCGCGTACTGGGCTCCCTCTCCCGCCGGCTCAACCTGGAACGGCAGGTCGTTCCGTGTCCCGTAGGCGCTGGCAAGAGCTTCTTCATCACCAATCTATTGAGCAACCTGGTTTTCGTGTAATCCAGTAAATCGTCCATCAACTGAAATGCAGT
>CAIXFP010000782.1 GCA_903918705.1 uncultured Pseudomonadota bacterium | reverse complement strand
GGACAGTTCGCCATCCACCGGCTTGATCACCGGTTTGATGGCTAGGCCGTATTTCTGCGCAAAGGCGAAATCCCGCTCGTCGTGGGCCGGCACCGCCATCACCGCGCCCTCGCCGTAGCCCATCAGCACATAGTTGGCGACGAACACCGGCAACGGCTCGTTGGTGAAGGGGTGGTAGACCACCAACCCGGTGTCCATGCCCTTCTTTTCCATGGTGGCCATGTCCGCCTCGGCCACGCTGCCCTGCTTGCATTCGGCGACGAAGGCGGCCAGGGCCGGATTGCCCGCGGCGGCCCGCTGGGCCAAGGGATGCTCGGCGGCGACGGCCACATAGGTGGCGCCGAACAGGGTGTCGGCGCGGGTGGTGAAGACTTTGAGGACTTCGCCGCCTTCCTGGTAGCGCTCGGCCAGGGGGAAGTGGATTTCCACGCCGAAGCTCTTGCCGATCCAGTTGCGCTGCATGATCTTCACCCGCTCCGGCCAGCCGGGCAGGTTGTCGAGTTCGTTCAGAAGTTCGTCGGCGTAGGCGGTGATGCGGAAGAAGTACATGGGAATGTCGCGCTTCTCCACCAGGGCGCCGGAGCGCCAGCCGCGGCCGTCGATGACCTGCTCGTTGGCCAGCACGGTGTGGTCCACCGGATCCCAGTTCACCGTGGCCATCTTCTTGTAGATCAGGCCCTTCTCGAACAAACGGGTGAACAGCCATTGCTCCCAGCGGTAGTAATCCGGCTTGCAGGTGGCGAACTCGCGGCTCCAGTCGACGGCCAGCCCCAGGCGCTGCAGCTGGCCGCGCATGTAGTCGATGTTGGCGTAGGTCCAGCCGGCCGGTGCGACGTTGTTGGCCAGGGCGGCGTTCTCCGCCGGCAGGCCGAAGGCATCCCAGCCCATGGGTTGCAGCACGTTGTAGCCCTTCATGCGGTGGTAGCGCGCCAGCACGTCGCCGATGGTGTAGTTGCGCACGTGGCCCATGTGCAGCTTGCCGGACGGATACGGAAACATCGACAGGCAGTAGTACTTGGGTTTGCTTTGGTCTTCCGTGGCGCGGAAGGCCTGCTTTTCATCCCAATGTCGTTGTGCTTCCGGCTCGATGATTTCCGGGCGGTAGTGTGCGTCCATCTGAAGGTCGTCGCAGGTGCTTGAAGGAGCGCGGATTATAGCCGTCTCGCCGGGTGACACAGGCGCGAGCCGGCATCTATACTCTCCAACCCAATCGGGTTATTACCTGCGTGTGGCGCGAAACGTAAAATTCGGTGCGAGCGACACTTACTCATTTGATTTTTCCTGTATCACCTTTCACGTTTTTGGGGGAGTACCCATGTCCAAGAAGCATCCCGTCGTCGTCGTCACCGGTTCGTCCGGAGCCGGCACCACCACCGTCAAGCGCGCTTTCGAGCACATTTTCACGCGCGAGCAACTCACCGCCGCAGTTATCGAGGGCGACAGCTTCCACAGCCTGGACCGCATGGAATTCAAGGAGGCCCACAAGAAAGCCGAGGCCGCCGGCAACCACAGCTTCAGCCACTTCGGCCCGGAAGCCAACGATTTCGCCGCCCTGGAAAACCTGTTCAAGACCTACGGCGAAACCGGCGGTGGTGATCGCCGTTACTACATCCACAGCGATGAAGAAGCCGCCGAGCACAACGCGAAGCTGGGCACCAGCCTGAAGCCGGGCCAGTTCACCCCCTGGAAACCGCTGCCCACCCCCACCGACATCCTGTTCTACGAAGGTCTGCACGGCCTGGTCAAGACCGAGACCGTGGACATGCCGCAGTACGTGGACCTGGCCGTGGGCGTGGTCCCGGTGGTGAACCTGGAGTGGATCCAGAAGATCCACCGCGACGCGGCCGAGCGCGGCTACACCGCCGAGGCCATCGTCGACACCATCCTGCGCCGCATGCCGGACTACGTGAACTACGTGACCCCGCAGTTCTCCCGCACCGACATCAACTTCCAGCGCGTGCCCCTGGTGGACACTTCCAACCCCTTCATCGCCCGCGACATCCCGACCCCGGACGAGTCCCTGGTGGTGGTGCGTTTCCGCAATCCCAAGGGCGTGGATTTTCCCTACTTCCTCAACATGATCCCCGGCTCCTTCATGTCGCGCCCCAACAACCTGGTGGTGCCTGGCGGCAAGATGGGCTTCGCCATGGAAGTCATCCTCGGCCCCATCATCGAGCGCATGGTGGAAGCCAGCCACAAGGCCTGAACCTCGCCACGCCTCGCACAAAGCCGGGCTCTGCCCGGCTTTTTTCTTGCTGTGATAAGGTTGTCCGCGTTTAGACCCCCAGAGCCGGCGACCCACCATGACCAGCCCCTGGAAAGACAGCATCTACCTGCAGCGCGAGCAACTCGCCCAGATTCTGAAGGAGCCCCTGGCGCGGTTGGCCCGGCGCTGCGCCCCGGCCTGGGGTGATCATGAAGCCCTGAACGCGGCGCTGCTGGAAGGTTTCGCCGCGATACCCCATTGCAACTATCTCTATTGCCTCGGCTTCGACGGCGTCCAGATCTGCGACAACATCGGCCTTGAAGATGGCGAGCCGGTGCTGATGCCGGAACATTTCGGCCGCGACCGCTCACAGCGGCCCTACATGAACGAAGCGGTGCCGGCCTGGGGCTTCCTCCTGTCCGACGCCTACATCAGCCTGATGAAGCAACGCCCGTCGCTGACCGCCCTGCAGATAGTGCGCGGCGAGAACGGCGCGGCCCTGGGCTACCTGGGCGCCGATTTCGACCTGCGCAACCTGCCCGCCGCCGCGGCCACCTACGAGGAGCCCGGCCACTGGCGGCAGATCAGGGGTGACCCGTCGATCCGCGGCAACGTGTTCGCGCAATGCCGCATCGATAGCCCCATGGATCAGAACCTGGAGAAGGCGCTGGCCATTCTGGAGGAACTCCTCACCCACCGAGGCGTCTTCCAGTGCCAGATCCACTTCTCCAGCAGCCAGGCCACCATCTGGACGGTGCAGGATCCCTACCGCTACCGCATCCTGGACCAGGACGCCCTGTCCGATCCCGACATCTGCCTGGTCTACCCGCAGCAGCCCTACCCGGTGGCGGCGCTGATCCCGGAGGCGGACATCGCACGCATCCTTGCCCACCTGCGCTCGCTGCGCATGGCGGACGAAAACATCTACCTGCGCATGTCCTCCATCAACCTCTTCAACGGTATGGTCAGCCTCACCTTCTCCTGCGACGGCTCCCACTACCTGCGCTACGACGAGTTCCTCGGCAGCAACAGCCCGTTCGAGTTCGCGGGGATGTGAGGTTGCGTCGCCAGCCGATGCACGGCGCGGCGGCAACGGAAGATCGACAGGTCCGGCCTGCGGAAATCATGTATATGTAGTAAAAACCGCAAATACAGGCGTGGCGAAAGCGCGTCGGGCAAGAGCGCCGCAACCGCTAGTTTCTGCCATGACACCCCGGAAACCGCGCATTCCCTTAGCCGTACATAGCCAAAAACAGGAGTTTTTCGATGAGAAGCAGAAACCCCCTTCCCGGGTTGCATCCGGCGAAACACGCCCATACCCTGAGCCAGCCCGCCGCAGCGCCGATTCCCCTGGTCTATCCGCTGCATTGCGGTCCGTTGCGGGACAACGGCGCCACCCCGTGGTACGCCGCGGTGGCGCTGGGCAATCCCGGCCAGACCTTGAATATCGCCTTCGATACCGGTTCCAACTTCATCTGGTCCATGTCCTCCCTGTGTGGTCAGGGGCCTTGCCAGCGCGGCGCGGCGGAGACCTTCGCCCCGGCCGGGTCCGCTTCCTGGTCCTGGCTCGATCGCTCGGACCGCATGGTGAATTTCGGCCCCTGGGGCAACATGATCGTCCAGCTAGGCGCCGACGATCTCGGCCTCACGTCCGACTGCGCGGTGCGCTCGCCGTTTTTCGTCACGAAATACTGTGACGGCGGGCAGTTCGCCGAGCTCGACTGGTCCGGCGGCATCGGCCTGCCCTCGGCCAGCGCCTTCGCCGACCCGGAGATTCCCTTGATCGTCGAACGCCTGATGGCTCTGGGCCTGGTGGACCCGGAGTATCCCTACATCGCCTTCGACCTGAATCCCCTCGACAAGTCGGGCACATGCCGGATCGGGCCGGTCGATCCCGCCGCCTTCGTGGCGGAATCCGCCGTGTTCATGCGCTGGAGCCCCTACCAGGCGCTACCCGGCGTGCCGTACCTGTGGACCACCGCCCTGGACCGCTATGTCGTCGGCCAGGAAGAGGTGGCCGCCAACGCGGTGTTCTGCCTCGACTCCGGCTCGTCCGTGTTCAAGGGCGACGAAAACATCATGAACAATACCTTGAGGCTGGTCCAAGCCAGCAAGCCGGACCTGAAACTCAGCCTGGGCACCACTCGAGCGGGAACCCAGGGCGAACTGACGATACCCGCGGACGTCTACATGGCCAACACGGAGACGCGCGACCAGGGCTGGAAGGATCTGCCGCAATTCACGCCCATGGCCCTGCCGGAACTGGTGCTGGTGGGTTCCACCGTGATGGACCACGTTTACACGGTGTTCGAATACGATGTGACGCAGACCGCCCAGGGCTACTCCCTGGCGGCGGTGGGCATGTGGATGTTCAACAAGCCGGGCGGCCGGGCATTGATCACTTCCGGCAGCCATGACGGCGGCCCGATCCTGGGCAGGAAGCCGGTACATCCCTTGTAAACGCGGGAGGCCACAACGATGCCCACGACGACGCGTTGGAAGAACGAATACGGCTCCGTGATGGTCCTGAACCAGAACGCCCAGGGCGAGATCTGGGGCACATACAGCTCCACCACCGGCTCCAGCGGCCAGTATCGGGTGCTGGGTCACGGCGAGCCACTGGGGCTGCCGGCGCAATGCGGCAACAGCCTGGCCCTGGCCATCTATTGGCGTTCCTACACCGTGGGCGTGGGCGACCCAAGCTGGCATTGGGTGTCCGGCCTGGGCGGCCAGAGCCAGGTCATCCCGGACGGCGGCGCCAGCCTGGCGACGCCGACCCTGACCCTGATGCACTCCATGGTGGTGACGGACGCATTTCCCGGCCTGGCCCGGGTCGGCACCTATTGCGACAAGCTGGTCTATCTGCTGGATTCCGCTCCGGCGGAATCCTCGCCCTATCCCGCGTGGTCCCTGCCGGGGACCAGCTCCCTGCTGGGGCTCTGGTCGTGCCGGGAAGACCCCGCCCTGGCGCTCGACCTCCAGGCCCAGGACGACGCCACCGGCGCCGTGCGCGGTTTCCTGCTGCTGGATGGCGCCCGGCATCCGCTCTGGGGCTTTACCGACGTGGACGCGGCGGCCACGGCCCTGCCCTTGCAGGCCGTCGCCCTGACCACGCTGATGGCCGCCACCCCGGCCCGTTCGCTCAGCCTGGCGGGCCGTCTCGAGCGGGCGCGGCGGACGCTGCTGCTGACCGAACTAAACAACCAGGGCACCGCCGCGGGCAATGGCTACCTGGCGAGCCGGACCCGCCAGCTCACCTTCACGCCCTGTAGCGGGAGTGGCGAGGACGGGAAATGACGCCGCGCGGGGACAGATAAGGCAAACCGGAGAGATAACGAAAAATGTCGGGAAAACTGTTCATCAGTTATTCGCACAAGGACGACGAGTTCGTCGGCAAGTTGATCCACTCGTTGCAAGGCGAGGGGTATGGCGTCTGGATCGACAGCGGGGAGCTTGACATCGGCCACAAATGGCGCGGCGAGATCGTCGCCGGGATCAAGGCGGCGGCGGCTTTCCTGCTGGTGGTGTCGCCCCATTCCGGAGAGTCGGACGAGGTACGCAAGGAGCTCAGCCTGGCCGAGGACTTCAAGCGGAAGATTTTTCCCATCGTCATCGGCGACGCCGTCATTTCCGATGCCCTGGCCTATCAACTGGCGGGCCTGCAATACATCGTGTTCGCGGCTGACCAGTACGATGCGGCGCTCCAGCGTCTGGTGCGCGGACTCAAGGCCCAGGCCATCGAGCCGGAATTCGCGGGCTTGCCCAGAGAGGCCCAGGCCGCCTTCCATGCCCGCAAAAGCCAGTTGGCAGCCCTGGACGAGCGTTACCGCGCGGCCCTGGCCGAAGGGCGCGCGGCGGTCTGTTTCGTCAGCGGCGACGCGGGTTCCGGCAAGACGGCCCTGGTGCGGGAATTCATGGCGCGCTGCCTGGAGCGGGACGGCGCCGCCGTCGCCGTGGTCGGCACCTGCCATGCCAGCATCGGCATGGGCGACCCCTACCTGCCGTTCAAGACCATCCTGGCGACCCTGTGCGGCGACCTGGATGCCCTGGCCGGCTGCGGCAACCCCCACAACGCGGCGCGCATCAAGGCCCAGTTGCTCCCGGCTCTAACCGCCCTCCTGGATCAGGGCGGCGACCTGATCGACAGCCTGATCCCGGGACGCCAGTTATTGGCCGGGCTAAATGCCGCCGAAGCCGGCCAGGCCGCCTTGCGCGCCCGGCTCGACGCGAGGCTGGAGCGGGCGGGATCCCGCTCCGAGCTGGTGGAACAGGGGCAGATCCAGGCCCAGTACACCCGGGTGCTGCGCCACCTGGCCCAGGGGCGGCCCTACCTCCTGGTGCTGGAGGACTTGCAGTGGGCCGACATCGCCTCCATCCAGCTTTTCTTCCACCTTTTCCGCGAGCTGGGCCGCTGCCGGCTGTTCCTGCTGGGCACCTATCGCCCCATCGAAATCGGCCTCGGCCGCAATCAGCAGCCGCATCCGATGGAAGCCGCGCTACAGGAGATCAAGCGCTATGCGGGCGATGTCTGGATCGACCTGGATCATCTCGACCCGGCGGAAAACGAGACCTTCGTCCAGGCCCTACTGGACGCCCAGCCCAACCACCTGGGGGCGGAATTCCGCCGGGCTTTCCTCGCCCACACCGGCGGCAACGCGCTGTTCTGCACGGAATTGCTGCAATCGATGAAGGAGAACGGCGACCTGGCGCGAGATGGCGCGGGTGCCTGGGCGGAGTCGGTGACGGTGGACTGGGAGCGCCTGCCGGCGCGCACGGAAGCCGTGCTCCAGCGCCGCATCGCCGGCCTGGCGGAAGACGAACTGGAGGCGCTACAGATCGCCAGCGTCGAGGGCGAGGTATTCACCGCGGAACTGATCGCGCGCATCGGCAACCTGGCCGACCGGACCCTGGTCAAGGTGCTGGGCCAGATCGAGAAACGCCACGGCCTGGTGGTGACCTCGACGGTGGAGCGCCAGGGCCGCCAATGGCTGTCCCACTACAAATTCCTGCAGGCCCACATCCAGAAATACATCTACCGCAGCCTGTCGCCCCGGGAAAAGATGATGTTCCACAGCGAGGTGGGCGAATTCCTCGAAGCGGTCCACGCGGGCCAGACCGACGCCCTGGCCCTGCAGCTGGCCTGGCATTTCGATCAGGCCGGGGACGCCGCCAAGGCGGTGTTCCACCTGACCCGGGCGGCGCGCAACGCGCTGCGGCTGAGCGGCTACGACGAGGCGGAACATCTGCTGCGGCGGGCGCTGGAACTGCTGGAGGAGATTCCCCCGGGACCGGAGCGGGAGCCTCTGGAACTGGACCTGCGCATCCAGCAATACGCGGTCATCAAGGTGCGCAAGGGCTGGGCGTCCGGCGAAATCAAGCCCCTGACCGAGCGTGCCCTCCAGCTCGGCGCCCAACTCGGTCGCAAGGGCGATGTGGCGCCGATCCTGTTCGGCAGGTGGGCCTATTACCTGGGCAGTCTCGATCTCGGCGCGGCCCGACGGGATGCGCTGGAGTACCTGGAAATGGCCGGTGAACTGGGCGACCGGGAGCGCCTGGTCATGGCGAATTACGCCCTCGGCAACACCTTGTTCTGGACCGGAGAGTTCGCCGAGGCGGAACGCTGTCTGCGACGGTCGCTGGAGGATTTCGACGTGGCGAGCGCGGCCGAGCACCTGCAGCGCTACGGCCAGGACAGCCGTGTCCTGGCCCTGATGATGCTCACCATGACCCTGTTCATCCGGGGCGAGGCCGAGGCCGAAGTCCGGAGCCGGGAAATGCTCGCTCTGGCGCGGCAGTTGAATCATCCCTTCACGCTGGCGCTGGCGCTGTTCGGGGTGGGCTGGCTGGAGCAGCAACGGGGCAACATCGAAACCGTGGCGGCCACGGCCGCTGAACTCATCGCCCTCGCGGCCCGGCACAAGTTCCCCTTCTATCACGGCGGCGGCCAGCTGCTGCGCGGCTGGGCGGCGGCCATGGCGGGCCAGGCGGCGGCCGGCCGGGAAGACCTGGTCGCCGGCTGGGCGAGGATCAGCGCGGACGGCACCCTCCTGACCCATTCCTATTACTGCCTTCTCAGCGCCCAGGTGGATGCGTGCCTGGGCGCCCATGCCCGCGCCGGCGCGACACTGGAACAAGGGCTGGCTATGGCCGGGCAGCGGGAGGAACGCGCCTTCGAGGCGGAATTGCGCCGGTTGCGCGCGCAACTGCTGGCGGAGGCGGCTGGAGACGCGGCGCGAACGGAACTGGAACGCGCCGCCACCCTGGCGAACCATCAAGGCGCCGTGGCGTTCACCCGGCGCATCGAGGAAACCCGCGCCAGCCTCGGCCACGTCTCGGGACATCCCGCCGCCTGCCTTCAGTCGGCCTGAGCCGGCGTTCGGCGGCCTAGGCCGCTTCGTCCCAGCCGTCGCGCCACACGCACACCTGGTTGCCGCCCTCGGCTTTGGCAATGAGTTGGGCGCGCTCCACCCGTTCCAGGGTCTCGTCGATGAAGAACACCGGCTCCAGGGCCACCACGCCGAAGGACGCGGTGATTTTCAGGCTCTCGCCGTTCAGGGCGAAGGTATGGCCGGCCAGGCTGACGCGCAGGCGGTCGATGAGGACGCCGGCCTGGATGACGTCGGTGCTGGGCAGGCAGAGGAGAAATTCCTCGCCGCCGATACGGAAGATGGTGTCGTAGCGGCGCAGGTGGTGGGCGAAGAAGGCGGCCACCGCTTTCAGCATGGCGTCGCCCTGGCGCTGCCCGTGGATTTCGTTGATGTGGCCGAAGTTGTCCAGGTCGGCGTAGCAGACGGTGCAGGGCTGGTGGGTGCGCTGCACCCGCTCGATTTCCTCCGCCAGGCGCAGGTTGACGGCCTGGCGGTTCCACACCCCGGTGAGGTTGTCCACCGCGCCCAGGCGTTCCATCAGGTCCATTTCCAGGCGCCGCAGCAGTTGCCGGAAACGTGTGGCGATGGCGGTGAAGGCGTCGTAATCGGGCCCCGGCACGGCCTCGCCGGCCGCCTGGCAGGCGAGCAGATGGCGGGCGATGTTGTGCATGGAGCGGTGCGCCGATTCGATGGCCGCCAGACTGGTGGAGTCAGCCAGGTCGGACTGGGCCGCGGCATAGAACCAGGCGCCGAAGCGGCAGCGGGTGTGGGCATCTTCCGCCAGGTCGTCGGCGCTGGGGGCCTCGCGGCAGATCAACTGCCGGTTGAAGCGCGCCAGCCAGATGGCGTGGTTGGCGATGGCGCGGTCGAGGTCGTGCAAGCGTGCCAGGGTGGCGGAGTTGTCTTGTTGCAGCGGGTTCATGGCGTTGCTCCCGAATTCACCGGTTGGGCGCGTTGCTGTTTGCCCAGACCACGTTCGTTCATGGGTTGATGACCTGGAGCAGCGCCGGATGGTCGGCTTGCGGACGGTCGAGATGGTAGCCCTGGGCGAGATCGACACCGAGTTCGGCGAGCAGGGCCAGGGTGGCCGCGTCCTCCACGAATTCCGCGACGGTGCGCCGCCCCAGGCCGCGGGCGACTTCCACCATGCCGCGCACGAACACCTGGTTGTCGTGGTCGTGGGGCAGGTCGCGGATGAACATGCCGTCGAGCTTGATGGTGTCCACGTGGATGTGCTTCAAGTAGGCGAAGGAGGCGAAGCCGGCGCCGAAGTCGTCCAGGCAGACGCCGCAGCCGGTTTGCCGTAGTGCGCCGATGAAGCGCTGGGCATCGGTGAGATCGGACACGGCGGCGGTCTCGGTGACTTCGATCAACAGCCGCGCCGGCGCGGTGCCGTGGTCACGCAGCAGGTCGGCAATATAGCCGGGCAGGCCGGGATCGTCGAAGGAGCGCCCGGAGATGTTGACGGCGATGGCCGGCCCGAACGGGTGTTCGGCGAGCAGTTGTACCGTCTGGGCCAGCACCCAGCGGTCGATTTCCAGAATCTTGTGGCTCTTTTCCGCCACCGGGATGAACTGGCCCGGGGCCACCAGCTCGCCCGTGTCCTCGTCGCGCAGGCGGATCAGGGCTTCCAGGTGGCACAGCTTGCGGTCGCGCACACCGTAGACGCCCTGGAAATGGAGCTCGAACAGGTTGTTGGCCAGGGCGCGGGCCAGGCGGTCGTTCCAGGACAGGCGGTTGACCATTTCCGGTGCGGTATCCAGTTCGGCGCGATACAGGCGCCAGGTGTTCTTGCCGGCGTGCTTGGCCTGGTACATGGCGGCGTCGGCGGCCGCCACCAGCTCATCCTGGTCGGAGGCATGCAGCGGATAGAGGGCGATGCCCAGGCTGGAGGAGATGTGCAGGGTCTGGCCCTCGAACTGGAATGGAATGGCGGCGATGGCGCGGACGATGCGCTCGGCCAGGGTCTGGGCCTGCTCCGGCTCGCCGGAGGGCAGGAGCACGGCGAATTCGTCGCCGCCCAGGCGAAACAACATCTCGTTCCTGCGGGTGAGGCCGGAGACTTCTCCGGCCACGCGTATCAACAGGGCATCGCCGGCGGTGTGGCCGAAGTGGTCGTTGATGGCCTTGAATTCGTCCAGGTCGAAATAGAGCAGCGCCGACGGGCTGCCCTGGCGCGCGGCCTCAGTCAGGAAACGCTCCAGCTCGATCTGGAAACGGTGGCGGTTGTACAGGCCGGTGAGGGAATCGCGCTCGGCCAGGTAGATCATGTATTCGGCCGTTTGCCGCAACCGGGTGACATCCTCGTAAATCCACAGGTGGCCGATGAACTGGCCTTCATGCTCGAACACGGGATAGCTCATCTGGGTGGTGATGCGGCCGTCGCGGATCGGGATGTCCAGGGTCTCCCCGACCATGCGGGTGTTCAGGATGGCTTCGACACTGCGATTGAACTGGATCGGGTCTTGCAGTGGGCAGGCGCTCAGGGCGAAGACTTCGCGCGGGTGCCAGCCCACCAGTTCCTCCTCCTGGGGAATCAGCCAGATGTGGTTGAACGCGGGGTTGTGATAGACCACGCGGTCATCCGCGCCGACGAACAGGATGCCCAGGTTCATCGCCGAGAGCAGGGCCTGCAGGCGGGCATGTTCGGTTTCCGCTTCCGCCAGGTAGGCCTGGGTCCGGGTTTCGGACTCGCGCAGGGCGCTGATGCGGCTATGCAGTTGCCGCGCCATTTCCTGGAAAGCGCCGGACAGGCGGCCCACTTCGTCGAACGCGGGCGCCGGCAGGCGGGCGCTGAAGTCGCCCGCGGCCAGGGCGTGGCTGGCCTCGGTCAGCAGGGCCAGGCGCCGGGTCAGCAGGTAGCCGATCAGGGCCAGGGTGAGCAGGGTGGACAGGGCGGCGGCCAGACCGGCATAGATGCCCTGGCGCACGACCCGTTCCCGTGCCTCGGCGAGGAAGGCGGTGGAAATGCCGAACTGCAGGCGCCCATAGTCGATGCCGGCCAGATGGATGGGTATCGCCGTGTCGTAGACCGGGTCGTCGCCGCGCAGCTCGCGGTCCAGCGGCGGCAACGTCTGATCGCCGGCCAGCCCGGAGGCCGCGAGCCGTTGCCCTTCCGGGCTGAGCAGCACCAGGTAGCGGAAGGCATCGTGGCCGCGGGCTTCGTCGAGGATTTCGTTGAGGGCGCCGTAGTCGCGCTGCATCAGGGGGGGCGCCAGGGCGGCGTTGAGCAGAGGGATGGCGCTGTCCACCCGCAAGCGGGTCTTGCGTATCAGTTCATCCTCGGTCAGACGTACATTGCTGAACACCAGCAGGATGAGGATGAGCGCCTCCACCAGCAAACTGGCGAGGGTGAGCTTGAGCCAAAGAGGGGGATGCAGATAGGGGCGCATCAATGGCTGAGGGCCTGCCGCGTCACCTTGAGGTAGGCGTCGGCGCGCTTCATGCGTTGCTCGTCGGCCGCCACCACGCCGCTGTAGCCGGTGTGGCCGAGGAAATCGATGCCTTCGGCCGTGTCCGGAAACGCCAGCAGCCATCGTTTCAGGCGTTCGGTCTGGGCGGCGGGGGCATCGGGGCGGGCGAGGAAGACGAAGGCGGGGATGTCGGCGATGTGCTTTTCCACCCGCAACCTGCGCCGCAGATTTTCGGGAGTCTGTTCCAGACCCTGGCTGGTGGTGACCGCGGCGGCGGACAGGCCGGAGATCAGGGAATAGGCGACGCTGGCATGGGTGCGATGTTCCACCTCGCGATAGTCACGCCCCGCTTCCAGACCCTGTTCGTCGAGATAGCTGACAGCGGCCATGACGGTGATGGCGAGGCGATCGATGACCGCCAGTTGTTTGCCGCGCAGGTCGGCGAGGCGGGCCAGCGGGTGCTCGGTGGACATGACCAGAAGGGTGTCGTGGTCCGGGGTGAACTGCGCCACGGGATTAAAACCGGCGTCCTTTTGCGCCAGGCGCGCGAAATGGGCGGCGGTGAGGGTGAGGTCGAAATCGCCGTTCAGGGTGCGCGCCTGGAAGCGGGCGAAGTCCGCCGCGCTCTCGATGCGCACCGGCTGGTTCAGGCGTCTTTCCAGGTACGCCCGCATCGGCTCGTAACGCTCCGCCAGCACCCGCGCGCTGTGGATGGGGATGACGCCGAGGATGAACGCCGGCGTCGCCCGGGCGAACAGGGGGGCTACACCCAGAAGCAAGCCCGCGAGCAGGCCGATTAACCTGGTCATGCCCCTTCCAGTCGTTTCACCAGCACCTTGGAACGGCGCTGCCAGTTGTACATGGCCTGGCGCGGCGCCGGCAGGTCTTCCGGAGTGCCCAGGGCAAAACCGCGTTCGATGAACCAGTGGGCGGTGCGGGTGGTGAGCACGAACAAGCGAGTCAGTCCCAACTCCCGCGCGGCGTCCTCCACCGCGGCCAGGAGCGCGTCGCCGCGGCCGCCGCGCTGGTATTCCCTGGCCACCGCGAGGCAGGCCATCTCGCCGGCGCCGGCCTCGGGGAAGGGGTAGAGGGCGACGCAGCCGACGATGCGGCCGTCCAGTTCGTCGACGAAGAACTGCCCGACTTCCTGTTCCAGGCGTTCCCGCGAGCGCCGCACCAGAATGCCGTCGGCCTCCAGGGGCTCGATCACCGAGAGGATGCCGCCGACGTCGTCGATAGTCGCCTGCCGCAGGCTTTCCACCGACTGCCGGGTGACCATGGTGCCGACGCCGTCGTGGCTGAACAATTCCATCAGCACCGCGCCGTCCACGTCGGCGCTGATCAGGTGCGCCTTGGCCACGCCCTTCTTGCAGGCGTGGGCGGCATGGGGCAGGTAAAGCTTCATGTCGCCGTCTGGCAGGTCGCGCAGCAGGCGCGCGGCCTGGGCGGCGGTGAGGCGGCTGACGCGGCGCCCCTTGGCGTCGGTGGTCTCGCCGTGATCGAGGATGAACACCAGTTTTTCGGCGGCCAGGGCGATGGCTGCCTGGGTGGCCACTTCCTCCAGCGTCAGGTTGAACACTTCGCCGGTGGGGGAGTAGCCGATGGGGGAGAGCAGGACGATCTCGCCGGCATCGAGGCGGGCGCGGATGGCGGCGGCAGCGATCTTGCGCACTTCGCCGGTGAACAGCAGGTCGACGCCATCCACCACGCCGGCCGGCTGGGCGGTGACATAGTTGCCGGAAGCGACGCGGATCTCGGCCCCGGCCATGGGGGTGTTGGGCAGGCCCACGGAGAGCAGGCTTTCGATGTCCACCCGCACCGAGCCCACCGCGTCCTTGACGTGTTCCAGGGTGTCTGCGTCGGTGACGCGGCGGCCCCGCACGTAGTGCGCCTCACTGGTGAGGCGTTCTTCCACCTGGGGGCGCACGCCGTGTACCAGGACCAGATGCACGCCCAACGCGTTGAGCAGGTTGATGTCATAGACCAGATCGACGAAATCCTCGCGCAACATGGCGTCGCCGCCGAACGCCAGCACGAAGGTCTTGCCGCGAAACGCATGAATGTAGGGTGCGGCCGCGCGGAACCATTCCACGAAAGCGGCGGCATCCCGGGCCTGCGTCGTGCCGCTGGTCTCGCCCACTTTGCCCATTTTTTACTCCCCGATCTGCAGATGCCCGAGATGTTACGGCGGAAAACGGGAAAACTTGAGCGGGATTGGGGCAAGGATGAAGGTCGTCGCGGGAGGCGTACCTCGGTGCCGACGAGCTACCGGATTTGTTCCGGGTCAGGCGAAATCTCCCCACAGCGCCTGTAAGGCGGCCAGAGCCGCCAGGGCCGCGGTTTCCGTGCGCAGCACGCGCGGCCCCAGGCGCAAGCCGCGGAAGCCGGCGGCATGGGCGAGCTTGCGTTCGGCCGGATCGAAGCCGCCCTCGGGGCCGGCCAGCAGGAGGATGGGCGCGGTGGGCGGCGGCAGATCGCGCAGAAAGAGGTCGCCCTCGGGGTCGAGAAGCAGGCGTAAACACCCCTCCCCCAGTGGGGCAAGCGGCGACTTGGCGGCCGTCGTTGGGCCGCCTAGTCGAGCGCTTGGTAGTTCCATCAGAGAGGCAAGCGGGAGGGGGCCCGAGTGGCTTACGTGGGACGGGTTGATCAACGGCTGTTCCCTCAGCCCCAGCCCCTCTTCCGGGTGGGGAGGGGAGTAAAACCCACGCATCCACGCCACGAACTCCTGGATCTCCGCCACCGGCGGCAGCAGGTTGCGACCGCATTGCTCGCAAGCGGAATTCACCACGCCCTGCCAGTGGGCGCGGCGCTTGATCGCCTTTTCCTCCGACAGGCGCACCACCGTGCGCCGCATGGTCACGGGCTGGATCGCGGCCACCCCCAGTTCCACCGCCTTCTGTAGGGTGTAATCCATGCGCTCGCCGCTGGAAATGCCCTGGGCCAGGATTACCGGGAGGGGCGATTCGCGCTCCGCCTCGATCCGGGTGACGAGCCGCACCGTCGCTCCCTTGCCGCCGCAGGTTTCCAGGATGCCGGGATATTCCGCGCCGTCGCCGTTGAACAGGGTCACCGCTTCGCCGACGCGCAGGCGCAGGACGCCGATGGCATGGCGCGCCACCGCGTCGGGCAGCGCCACCACATGGCCGGGCGCCAGGAAAAGGTCACAGTAGAAACGCGGCATGGTGGATCGCAATCGGCGGTGGACTCGGATGCTATTATCGACCGCACTCATCCGCGACGGAGGACTCACATGGTGCGCATGGAAACCCCAATTTGCGATTTCGGCTGGAAGGCCCCGGATTTCAGCCTGTCCGGCGTCGATGGCAAGACCTATACGCTACGGACCCTTGCCGGCCCCAATGGCTTGCTGGTGATGTTCATCTGCAACCATTGTCCCTACGTCAAGGCGGTGATCAGCCGCATCGTCCGTGATGTGGCGGAGTTGAAAACCCTGGGCATCCATGCCGTCGCCATCATGTCCAACGATTCCGGCGAGTATCCGGAAGACAGTTTCGACAACATGAAAGCGGTGGCGGCGGAGTTGGAATTTCCCATGCCCTACCTGCTGGACGCCAGCCAGGAAGTCGCTCGCCGCTACGGTGCCGTGTGCACGCCGGACTTCTTCGGCTTCAATCGCAACCTGGAACTGCAATATCGCGGTCGCCTCGACGCTTCTCGCAAGGAAGCCGCGCCCGATGCCCGGCGCGATCTTTTCGAAGCCATGAAGCAGGTGGCCGATACGCAGAAGGGCCCGGCCGAACAGATTCCCAGCATGGGCTGTTCCATCAAATGGCGGGAATGACCCCGCTCCTGGAACAGGTCATCGCCGCCGCCCGCGCGGTCGGGCGCGAGGAAGTCATGCCGCGCTACCTGAAGGTCGCGCATCAGCGCAAGGTGGACGGCAGTCTGCTTACCGAGGCCGATCTGGCCGCGCAAAGCGCGCTGTTCAAGCGCCTTCACGCCATCGCGCCCTTGCCCATGCTGGGCGAGGAGATGACCGAGGTGGAGCAGCATGACGTCTGGACACTGGGGGACGGCGGCTTCTGGTGCGTCGACCCCATCGATGGCACCAGCAATTTCGTCAACGGACTGCCCTTCTTCGCCATTTCCATCGCGCTGGTTCGAGCGGGACGCACGGTGCTGGGCGTGGTCTACGACCCCCACGCCGACGAGGCCTATTACGCGACGGCGGGCGGCGGCGCCTTCTTGAACGGCGAAGCGTTGCCGCTGAAGACGCCGCCCATGGAACTGGGCCGCTGCATGGCGGGGATCGACCTGAAACGCATCGATCGCGTTCTGGCCGGAAATCTCGCGCTGAAGCACCCGTTCGCCTCACAGCGCAACCTGGGGGCGAGCACTCTGGACTGGTGCTACGTGGCCGCCGGACGCTTCCACATCTACCTCCACGGCGGCCAGAAAATGTGGGATTACGCCGCCGGCTGGCTGATCCTGAAGGAAGCCGGCGGTGCCGTCTGCGGCCTGAACGGCGGTGATTTCATGGCGGGAGATCCCTGGTGCCGCTCGGCGCTGGCGGCGCAGACCCCGGAACTGCTGGAGCAGTGGAAAAACTGGGTGGTGCGCAGCCAGGACACGGCGACAATTTGAGATTTATTCCAACATGGGCATGCTCCCGGAAGGCCTGTGGGGAAGCTACATAATGGCCGTGCTGCGCCGCACCACACGGGACTTCCCAGCCAATTCCATAAGCTTGCGGCAGAAGCATATAAAAACATTTTAATTTTTTGGCAAGCACCCTGAATCCCCACATGAATCAAGGTGTTCCGGCAAGTTACCAGCCTTCATGAGGCGATTTCCCCAGGCCACGGGGCTTGCTCTCGCGCGAGGGGCTTGCACATAATCTAAGCTTTCCGCCCGGTCCGGGCGTAGACGCTGGTTTTTTTCTAGAGGAATCAAAGACATGGCAACACGTAACGATCTCGCGAATGCCATCCGCGCCCTGGCGATGGATGCTGTGGAAAAAGCCAAGTCCGGCCACCCCGGCGCCCCCATGGGCATGGCGGAAATCGCTGAAGTGGTGTGGAACCACCATCTGCGCCACAACCCGGCCAACCCCAAGTGGCCCGACCGCGACCGCTTCGTGCTGTCCAACGGCCACGCCTCAATGCTGATCTACTCGCTGTTGTTCCTCGCGGGGGTCAAGG
>CAIXFP010000781.1 GCA_903918705.1 uncultured Pseudomonadota bacterium | reverse complement strand
GTCCTGCATGGCCTGGAACGCTGGACACCGACGGGCGGCACGCCACAAGGCGCAGTCAACAGCCCGTTGCTGGCGAATCTCTACCTGCACCCGCTGGACACCTGGATGGCATCGAAAGGCTACCGGATGGTTCGGTACGCCGACGACTTTGTCGTCCTGTGCCTGACGGCGGAAGAGGCGCAAACGGCACTGGCGGAAGTACGCGACTGGGTGGAAGCCAACGGCCTCACTCTGCATCCGGACAAGACCCGAGTCGGGAATTGCCTGGAAATGGGGCAGGGTTTCGACTTCCTGGGTTACCGCTTCGAAGCGGGCCGGCGCTGGGTGCGCAAGAAGAGCCTGAAGGCCCTGAAGGACAAGCTGCGGAGCAAGACGTGCCGCACGCGAGGAGTGAGCCTCAAGAGCATCATCGAGGAGATCAATCCGATCCTGCGGGGCTGGTTTGGCTACTTCAAGCACGCGCACAAGTCGGTGTTCAAAGGGTTGGACGGCTTCATTCGTCGCCGCCTGCGGGCGCTGCTGCGCAAGCGGGAGAAGAGGCCGGGTTTCGGGCGATGCCACGCTGATCAGGCACGCTGGCCGAATGCTTTCTTCGCTGAGCAAGGGCTCTTCACCTTGGTTGGAGCCCATGCCACAGCGAGCCAATCACGATGCTGAAACCACCAACTGGAGAGCCGTGTGCGGGAGAACTGCACGCACGGTTCGGAGGGAGGGGAGGCGACAGCCCTTTCCTACCCCTAAGCCGGCGGAGCCGGAACCAAACAGGCTAATGTGGACGTATCGACAGAGTGGTAGTGGAGTTGATCATGGCTGAGATGCTGACAGACCGGTATCACGAGCAACTTGCGGGGGTGCTGTCCTGCTACGATCGGATTTTGATCATGGGTACGCTGCCGGGAGCGTGCTATCCGGACGGGATGACGAGTTATTTGAACGCCCATCACATTCGCATTTTTGACTACGCCCAGAGCTTTGCCGAACCGCTGCGTGAGCGCGTCCGCGAGGCGGCGCAGGCGCTTGCGGCGGCACAAGGGGTGGTGATCGAGCACATTGCCAAGGCGCACATCCGCAAGGAAGACGTGGTCGCCGCGGTACTCAAGGAGCGTGGCGATCATCCCGGACTGGTGCACATCATTTCCGCCATGGAAGCTTGCGATGCCTACGAGCCGTGGCACGACAAGCAGACTCACCGGACCTTCCTGCGGCACACCTCGGGCAAATGCCTGCATTACTACTTCTACTTCATCGACGAGACCCTGGGGCTGATCTACCTGCGCGTGCCGACCTGGTGTCCGTTCCGGCTCCAGTTCTACTGCAACGGCCACAGCCGGTTGGCACGTGTGCTGGCGGCAGAAGGGATCGGCTATGCGATGGCGGACAACGCTTTCATCCGTCTCGACGACTGGGCACGGGCTCAGGAACTCGCGGATGGCTTCTCGCCGGACAGCCTGCATGCCATTCTCGACCGGTACGCCCAACAATGCTGCCCGGTGCTCGATGTCTTCGGCCGCGCTTATCACTGGAGCCTGATGCAGGTCGAATACTCCACCGATCTGGTGTTCCGTTCCGAGGCGGTCATGAAACCCCTCTATGAAACTCTGTCGCGGCAGGCGATTCTCTCGGTCAAGGCCGAGCAGGTCGCCACCTTTCTGGGCAAGAAGATCACGCCGCAACTGGCGCAAGAACTTGGCAGTCGCTTTGCCACCCGCATCGAGGGAACCTGTATCAAACATCGTCTTGGCAAGGTATCGGTCAAGATGTACGACAAATTCGGCCGTGTGCTGCGGCTGGAAACCACAACCAATGACGTTTCCTTTTTCAAGCACTACCGCAAGGTAGAACATCGGGATCACCACGAAACCCGCGAAGTCGCTCCACTCAAGAAATCCATCTACAGCCTGATCGACTTGCGCGGCATTCTGTTGGGCTGCAACCGCCGTTATCTGGAATACCTGTCCGCGCTGGAAGATTTCTCAGCCGGCGACAGGAACCTGGAACGCCTGACCACTCCAAAGGTGGTCGACGGCCAGACGATCAAGGGCTTCAACTTCTTTGACGCCACCCAGCAGGCCCTGCTGCGCACCCTGCAACGCCCTGAATTCAACCTCCGAAGCATCCGTCGTGCCGATCTGGCTCGCTTCCTGCCCGATGTCTCCATGTCTCGTCTCACCCGACTTCTTTGGCGACTGCGCAAGTTCGGCCTGATCAAAAAGATCGCGCACACCTACCGCTATGCTCTCACCTGGATCGGCCGCTGCGCCGTCGCCGCAGCTTGCCGCATCACCGAGCAGACCATCGTCCCCGCCCTCGCAGGCGCGCACCTATGACAATATCTGCTCAGAAACTGCGAAGACTTGGGATGGAAGAGCCTACGGCTGAGCCCAGGATGATCGGAGGCGGGTGGAGGTGGCGGGTATTGGTGGATGCGCTATCGCTATCCACCCTACGGCTTGGGTGACCACACTCACCTGGCCTCGGGCCGCCTATGACTTCTGCGTCATCGGCTGCAAGGGAGACGCCACAAAGCCACGCGAAAGATAGAACTGC
>CAIXFP010000780.1 GCA_903918705.1 uncultured Pseudomonadota bacterium | reverse complement strand
TCTTGGATTTCGCCGCAGGGATCAGATTCGCGTGAAAGGCTCATGCGCTATGAGTTGTGTGTAATGGCATGCATAAAGCGTCCCCTTCGCCCCAATCCTTTCAACTTAGCGATTTGGTCCCACAAGCCCCCGCGGGGCTGTGGTAAAATGACGTCTGTAATCCATTGATATTGAAGGTTATTTACCATGACGACATCAATACCAGAGAATTATTGTCGGCTTTGTCGACTACCTGCATTCTGACGAACTGCTCCAGCAGTCCCGGCTCAAACCCAATACCTTGCTCCGCCAGCGCGTTCTGACTTTTCCCGTTCTGGTCGTGGCCTTGCTGTCCGGCTTCAAGGCCAGCGTCCAGAACGAACTCAATGCCTTCTTCGCGCACCTGGTAGGCCAAGCCGGCCTCCTTCGACGGGCCAGCGCCCAGGCCTTCTCCAAGGCGCGCAAGTCGCTCGCCCACCACGCCTTCAGCGCCCTCAATACGCGGCTGCTGGAACTGGTTGACGCTCACCTGCCGATCCCGCTCTGGCATGGCCTGCGGATCGTAGCCGGCGACGCGTCCAAAATGCAGTTGTTCCTTCATGACGCCACCGCGGAGGGTCCGCGAGGCGATCGCTTTCGCCCTGTATCTGCCAGGCCTGGAGATGACTCTGGCGGCCAAGCTGTACGGACCTTCCACCGGCGAACGGCAGATGCTGTTCGAGCATCTGGAATGCCTCGCCCCGGACGATCTGCTGCTGGATCGCGGTTACCCCGCCCGCTGGCTGATTGCCCACCTCAGCCAACACGGCCTTCCCTTCTGCATGCGTGCCGATGACTCCGGTTTCGCCGCGGTCAAGACCTTCTTGCGCTCCGGCCTGCCGGAGACCTTGGTGACGTTGCCCGCCCCAGACCTGGCGGACTGCGCCGACTATGAATGTGAGCCGACCCCGACACCGGTGCGACTGGTCCGGGTGGTGACGCCGAACGGTCGCATCCACGCGGTGATTACGTCGTTGCTCGATACCGCCGCCTACCCCGCCGCCAGCTTCGCCGAGCTGTACCAAAGCCGCTGGCGCATTGAGGAGGCGTTCAAGCGGCTGAAGCACCGTATGGCGCTGGAAAACACCTCCGGCTTGTCTTGGCTGGCGGCCCAGCAGGATTTCAACGCCAAGATCCTCGCCGACAATCTCCACGCCCTCGCCGTGCTGGACGCCACTGGCCATGGCGATATTCCGGACGGCTACAAAATCAATCGCACCTACGCTTTCGCCCATCTCAAACGCCGCCTGCCGCGATGGCTTCTGCTGGCACGGCCGTCCACCGGCGAGCTGCTCGCCACGTTCGAGGAATTGGCCAAGAACCTGATCCGGTTCATTCCCGGCGCCACAAAGCCACGACCTGAGCATCCTAAACCGCATCGCAAACATGCTTACAAATCAATAGCTTGAGTGAGCGGCGGCAAAGTTGAAAGGATTGCCCTTCGCCCCACCCCAGCCGAGTTCGGTCCACTGAAATTAGATGACGTGATCCTGGGATCCATACCAATGCAGTCAACAAGCACAGAACTTAGGCATAAAATGTTCGGTTTCTTAGCATCAGGCGCGTCTGATGGCTGCGAATACGCGCTACGCAGGAGCAATATGCGAATGCCTACGAACTGTCAAGCGCACTAAGTAGTGCCGTGAAAATATTTTGGCCTTTATTCCCGCGTTCGCGGGAATAAAGGCCAAAACGGTTACGCAGCACTACATACACATGGAGTAAATGACGATGAAGCCAATTAAAGAAGCGGCAGCCAACATTATTAAATACGGCATCAAACAGATATTGATGCCGTTCAATCTGTCGATCACGAGAATACCTCCCAATCAGGGCTGCACACTCCAGTGGATTGAAGAGGCAAGAATAGCAGGCATGGAGATTAACGATTTCATTGAAAAAGATCAAAAAAAGCCGGCTTTATCCGAGCTTGAACGGCTGGTCTTCCCGCACATTTCTGAGAATTCTGCAATCTGCGAACTGGGACCCGGAACCGGGTGTTACACAAGGCATTTGATCAAAAAGATCACCTCCGGAGAGTTTCACATCGTTGACTCCGACCCTGAGGCCCTGGCATTTCTGCAAACCTATCTACCAAAGAATTCGACAACCCATTTTCACCATAACTCAGGTACATCATTGCCGTTTTCCAAAAATGGCTGGCTGGGCCTCGGGTTCTGCACCTCCATGTTCACCGGCGTCAATCTGACCTATTTCTACCGGTATGCTCAAGAGTTCTCCCGCGCACTAAAACCAAACGGGTATTTCGTTTTTGATTATTTTGACATCTCGACGGAAGCCGGCTGGAAAGTGCTACAGGAAAACATGGCCAGGAACACTCCTTTCTTCCCATACAACTACCACAGCTCGGAAACCATAGATAGAATCCTGTCCATATTGGGATTTAGAATCCTGGAGCGCTACCCAACGGTCAGAGGCAGTGTATTTGTAACAGCGCAAAAACTTTGATTTCTGGCATTGTGTTGCAACCGCACATAACAGCTCGCCCCCCCCTGAATCCGTGACCGACCCCACGCAATCCCACAGCCAATCCCACAGCCCGCCCGGGTTCCCTCCCGATTCACCCGCACGCAGCGGATGAATCCGCCGTAATGATATGAGATTCAGGAGAACCTGAAATACGCTTGAAACGAGCAGCTGAATCAGGGCTTGCGCCGGGATGGCGCGGAAGTCGCTGTTGGTCCATCTGCGGACTGCACATCAGGGTACTCAGTTGCAGACAAGGATACGGCAATCCCGGACGACCGCATGCGGGCATCCCGGATTTCTATCCGTTGTGAATATAGTTGAGCTTGGCGAGGATCCGGTGTATGACCGCAAACCCCCGGTCACCCAGGGTGCCCACCATGAAGGATCTATAACGGCATATTTTCAGGTTATTGGCATTGGCGATGTAGGCGTTGATTTTTTCCGTCAGCGTATTCCACCGCTGCGCGGTAACCGTGACCTGGCCCGCACCCTTCTTCAGGCCGCAGAAACACAGGTCATAAGAACCCCAATTTGTCCAGAACTGGTAATGCTCGAACATTTCGTCGAGTTTAAGCTTGCTTGCGAAATCCTTGCTGCTCAGGTTCTTGTAATAATTCCAACCCTGCTTGATGGTCAGCGGCGAATTGGTTGGAATCGATCTGGCGGTACCATGTTCCGGGCGTCCGATAGTGGCACAAGTCATGACGACCAGGCCGCCAGGCTTGCAAACGCGCAAGATGTTCTGGAACGTCTCGACCCAATAAGGGTTGTGCTCCATGACTTCGCAGGAAATAACCTGATCAAAGGTATTGTCGGGGGCGTCATATTTCTGGCCCTCGCATACGACATCGACGTCCTTTCCTGGTCCGATGTCAAGGCCGATGTAGTCGCAATCGGTGAAAAAACCCCGAACTGTGCCATTGATGTTCAGCGACCCCACTTCCAGTATCTTCCTGCCTGAGAAATACTCGGGGAGGTTGCTTGAAATCAGTTGAATGAAGTTTTGTTGGCTTCCATGTGACATGTTTTAATTCCTTGTCTAGATCATAATCGATAGCTAACGCCGATTGCCAGCACCTCGCCAGTGCTGGCATGAGTCGGCAGTGACTTGGGACAAGCCGGTCAGGCGAGGATATGTTGCAGTCTATGAAGGTTGCCGAAAAACAGATGCTTGATGGCGAAATGGGTCGCGACCACCGTGTCGTCCGTATAGTTGAACGAATAACTATCTGGCAGGGCCATACTGCCACCCTTGCGTTTTACCAGATGGTTGTAGGCATGCTGTTCAAATGTCGCCAACTTATCCATCAGTTCCCTGTTGCGGTCGATCCAGGTTTCAATGGCTTCCAGGTCGTAGGCACGTTTGTCCAAGCATAGCAGACCTGCATTCGCATCGGTCGGCGGCGGCACTTTGCGTTCGAAACCGGTCACTTCATAGCGGACATTTCGCAGCGGGACATATTGCTCGATGCTGAACAGGCTATTCCGGTCTGCCGGATCTTCCGCCCAGTTGATAATCTCCTGCGGTTTCTTGAAAAACAGCACATCGGCATCCAGCACCAGGACCTTGGTAGCGGCAGATAGCAGATTGAAATCGAACAGGCGCAGGGCGAAGATATGCATGTCGTACTTCACGCCACGGTGATCAGTTGTTTCCTTGGGCGAAAAGCGATAGGCGCAACAATTTGGAAAATGTTTGATTTGCTCCCGGATCTGCTCGTCGGCAACCGATTTGCGCACAATCCGGGCATTGACCAGATGCCGCGCCAGCGTTGCAATATCCTTGTCTGTCAGGCTGCCATCCTCATGCAGGACCACCGTATATTTCCGGCCGGCATAATGCAAGAAACTCTTCACGCTCCACAGGGTCATCCCGACATGGCGATGCCCCAACAGGATATGCAACTCGAAATGCGGACAATCCTCGCCGGTTGCATAAGGCCGCGTCGCCAGGGCCTGATAATCGCAATAACGGCGCATGGCCTCCTGTTTATACCTGGTCAACCATTGGCTCACGCCCCAGGGAAGACGCCTCTCACTAAGGAGAGAAGCCATTTTACTTACCAGTCCTTGAGTTGCCATCGCCGTGTTCCCGTCATTCCTGTTGATTGAATTGCATCTGCGTTTCACCACCCGCCCGGCGGCAGCTTGGTTCAGGCCGCGCCATGCAGTTTCGCGCGAATTTCCATGGGCGTCATGCTTTGGCCATCCAGTTCCCGCAAAAACCACTCGAAATAGCCGCGGGTCTTGTCCAGGAAGCGCTTCAGGCCGGCCTCATCGCGCACGTAAGGCGTGAATCCGGGATGCACCGAGGGGGAATGGAAGCTGAACACGAAAATGCGCTGGCCATCACTCAGCATGGACCGGGTCATGCGCTGCATCTCCGCCAGGGTGTAATCCTCCGGCGACAGGCGGATGCGCTCGAAGGCGCGCAGGCGCGAGGTGATGCCGGGCAGGCGCGCCCAACGCAATCGGGGGTGGGTGATCAGGCGGTAGAATGGCGTGCCCGCTCCTTTCATCCAGCCCGCGTAACAGCCGGCGCCGGGCAGGCCCAGCAACCGGCGTTCGCGGCCGAACCAGAACGGCGCGGCGCTGAAGCCGGAATAGTCCGGGCCGCCGTCGCCGCTGTAATCGATGGGTGGGGCCACGCTGATGTCCACCGCGTAGCCCAGTTCCTCCAGGATCGCCGCGCTGTTGCGGCCGTTGCCGTAGCGGCCGGCGAGATAGGTCTGTGGCCGGCGTCCAAAGTTGGCGGCGATGGTTTCGGTGAGCACCCGCAGCTTCTCGAATTCCAGGTCGCGCGGCAGGTTGCCGGGGTAGGTGTTGGCGCGATTGAGTACCTCGGTCAGCGGTGGCGACACCCAGGGGTGCAAATGGGCGCCGATTAGGGCGCGGCCCTCGTCCTGGTAGCGGCGTAGCGTCTCGTAGCCCAGGGGCTGGCTGGCGATAGGGTAGTCGATGACGTAGTTGGGCACGATGCCGAAGGCGTCGAAGGTCTCCTGGGCGCGGCCGATGTGGCGCATGTGCTCGACACCCACTTCCGCGCGGGAATGTTCACTTTCCCAGTCGAACTCCTCCTCGGTGTGAATCACCACCGACAGGATGGGTCGCGTCCCCTCCGGCAGCGCGATGGGGCTGGCATGGGGGAACAGGTCAGAGATCAAGGGCGACGTATTCCGAATAGAGATTCTGCACGTCCGCTTCCGTCACGCCCTCGCCGCGGAACACCTTGTTGCGATAGCCCGTCAGCTCGCTGTGGGGCCAGGCCGACTTGCCCGGCAGCAGGCGCGTTTCCACCCGAGTGGTGGCCATGCCGGAGAGCAGGAAATGGCAGCCCAGCAGGGGCAGATGGCGCAGGAATAGGTCCGGATTGGTGAAGCCGACGATTTCCGCGCTGGGCAGGCGCTTCAGGGTGGCGCGCTTGTACACCACCAGACTGCGCTGCTGGCCCTTGCCCACGGCGAGGAACTTGAGCCAGGGAAAACGCCGATGGTCGCGGTAGACCTGGAGGGCGGCCGCGTCCAGCACCGCCTCGATCTTCGCCGGGTCGGTCACCACCGTGGCGCCGGTGAACCGCTGTTGCGGCGCCGGCAGGTTGAACAGCACGGTGCGGGCCGAGTTCATCGGGGTGAACTTGAGAAACTTGAGGGACTGCTCCACCACGGCGGTGGGCGAGAGGTCGGTGAAGACGAAGCCGGGCTGGGAGATCACCGCCATGGCCAGACGCATGCTCTGGGTGCGGAAGGCATCCAGCACCACCCAACTGGTGATATTGCAGAACTGGCGCCGTTCGCCGCGTACCGGGTAGGCGGCGTAGATGGCGCCGATGCCGCCGACGATCTCGCCTTGGTCATCGCGTATCAGGAAACCGTGGTTGGGTTTCTTCACCCCCCAATCCTGGCGGAACGCCTCGGCCCAGATGTCGGCCGGATGGCTGGGGTTGAGATGGTCGTGGAGGAAGGCGCAGAACGCCGGCAAATCCTCGTCGCGGATGGGTTCGAGTTTGGGCAGGGCCATGGCCAGCGTGGGTAGGTGTTGGGAGGTGGCCGGAAGTTACCATGAAAGGCCTGCGCCGTAGCCAGAGGCCCCGTTCGATGGCGCCCCGCGGAGCACTCCACCTTCCCGCCCCTGCCTGGCCATGCGTTTCGATGAGCGCGGCACCCGATAGGGCGTATTCTCCATCGGCGGGGTGCGACCATGTTCTACCGCATGTTTTCCACCGGGCGTCCGATTCCCTCCGCTTTGGGGAACGGCTCTTGAGCCATGCAACGGGGGTCGGGGAGTGCATCCAACCGCCATTCAGGCGCTATAGTTGCAACTCAGGTCCATACCCGTTGAGGAGCTTTCGATGACAACCCGCCGCGTGCTGCTGCTGGCCGCCCTGCTCGCCGCCCAGGCCCAGGCCGCCGACCCCTACTCGACCAAGGACATCGAACTGTCCTGCGTCGCCGTCCCCACCACCGAACTCACCAGCGAGGCGGCCAAGAGCTTCAACGTGGAGCGCAGCCCGGATCGTGGCCTGCTCACCGTCACCCTGATCCGCAAGGGCCGGAACGGCAAGGCCGATACCGTCGGCGGCCAGATCTATGCCGGCGCCATCAACCTGAGCAACAACCTGTCCAACATTCCCATCCGCGAGGTCCACGACGGCAACTCGGTGTATTACCTGGGCGAATTCCTGGTCAGCGCGCCGGATACCCTGCGCTTCCTGGTCAACGCCAATGTGCTGGGCAAGACCATGAAGAGCGAATTCACCCGCGAGTTCTACGGCGCCCAGACGGTTTCAGCCCAGTAGCCGCAGCAACCCCCACAGCCCCAGGCCCGCCACCCCCAGGCCCGCCAGACGTTTCACCCAAACCCGCCGCACCAGTTCCCGCAGCGAGTTGGCCGCCCAACCCATGAGCAGCAGGTTGGGCAGGGTGCCCAGGCCGAACAGCAGCAGCAGCAAGGCGCCCCGCCCTGCCCCGCCCGCGGCCAGAGAT
>CAIXFP010000779.1 GCA_903918705.1 uncultured Pseudomonadota bacterium | reverse complement strand
CGGTCATCCTGGTCGTATTCCTGCTCCGTTCCTTCCTGGTGGAGCCGTTCAAAATTCCTTCCGGCTCCATGCTGCCCACCCTGCTGGTCGGCGATTTCATCCTGGTGAACAAGTTCACCTATGGCATCCGTCTGCCGGTGATCAACAAAAAAATCATCGAGATGAACCATCCGAAACCGGGCGACGTGATGGTGTTCCGCTACCCGCGCGACCCCTCCCTCGATTACATCAAGCGGGTGGTGGGCACGCCCGGCGACGTGGTGGAGTACCGCGACAAGCACCTGACCCTCAACGGCCGGCCGGTCCAGATGCGTCCGGAAGGCAAGTACGAGTACACCGCCAGCGGCCTCAACATCGTTCAGGGCGACACCTGGCGTGAACAACTTGGCAAGCATAACCACATCGCCATGACCCAGAGCGACATGCCGCCTGTGGTAGTGCATCAGGTCGAGGGAGATTTCCCCTACCGCGACAATTGCAGCTATAGCGAGACCGGATTCAAATGCGTGGTGCCGGCCGGGTATTACTTCATGCTGGGGGACAACCGCGATGCCTCCAATGATTCCCGCTACTGGGGTTTCGTGCCGGATGAAAACATTGTCGGCCGCGCCTTCTTCATCTGGTGGAACTTTGACGACATGTTGGACATGTTGAAATCATTCAAAAAACCGCAACGCATCGGCCACGTTATCGAGTGAGTTCGCAGCCATGAAACAGCAACGAGGCATTACCCTGGGAGGGATGGTTATATTTCTCGCGTTCGTGGTTCTGGCCATCTATGCGGGAACGCGCATTGTGCCGGCTTATGTCGACTACTGGCTGATCGGCAGGGCGTTGGACAACGTCGTGTCACAGCCCAATGTCCAGAGCGATAGCGACGAGAGCATCCGGGAACAGTTCGAAAAACAACTGCGCTTCAACAACGTCACCGTGGTCACCCGCTCTGATCTCTTGATCGAACGCGAAGCCGGGGGAATGCATCTCTCGGTGCCCATTTCGGCCAGGCGCCCCTTCATGGGGCCGATCAGTATTTGCATGGACTTCCTGGCCGAGGCGAGGGCCGGTGGCGCCCAGTAGCGGTACGAATTCATGCCCGCCACCTGCAAATCCCTGGAGAAAAGACTGGGTTACACCTGGTCGGGGCGCCACTTGCTGACCCAGGCGCTGACCCATCGCAGCCATGGCGCGGACAACAACGAACGCCTGGAGTATCTCGGCGACGGCATCCTCAACTGCGTGGTGGGCTTTATGCTTTACCAACGTTTTCCCGATCTGCCGGAGGGCCGCCTGTCACGCTTGCGCGCGAATCTGGTCAACCAGGAATCCCTGCATGAAATCGCGCGGGATCTCGACCTCGGCCGCTATCTCCGCCTGGGTGAAGGCGAGTTGAAAAGCGGTGGCGCCACGCGCCCGTCCATACTCGCCGATGCCCTGGAATCCCTATTCGGCGCGGCGCTACTCGATGGCGGCTTCGCCACCGCCAGCGCCATGATCGAGGGTCTGTTCAATGAGCGCATCAACGCCATCAACCCCACGGTGCAAGGCAAGGACGCCAAAACCCGCTTGCAGGAATGGCTGCAATCACGCCACCACGGCCTGCCCCGCTATACCTTGATCGACACTAGCGGTCAGGCCCATGCCCAGACTTTTCACGTGGAATGCCAGATTGCCGCGCTGAAAATCGCCACGCGGGGCGAAGGCTGCAACCGCAAGACGGCTGAACAGATGGCCGCGGAAGCAGCCTTGGCAAAACTCGAGAAGGGACCTGGCGCAAGGGGCAAGCGGCTTGGAAGCGGCACGGAAGGGGAATCCGCACGCCAGACCGAGACGCAATCCTCGTGAACACACCGTTTCGCACCGGCGTCATCGCCATCATCGGCCGCCCCAACGTGGGCAAATCCACCCTGGTCAACGCCCTGGTGGGCGCCAAGGTCAGCATCGTCTCCAGCAAACCGCAGACCACGCGGCACCGCATCCTCGGCGTGCGCACGGAAGGCGACGCCCAGTTCATCTTCGCCGACACGCCCGGCTTCCAGACCCAGTACAAGAGCGCTCTCAACACCGCCATGAACCGCTCGGTGACCCAGGCCAGGACCGAAGTGGACCTGGTGGTGTGGCTGGTGGAAGCCAGGAAATTCACCGATGCCGACCGCCGCATACTGCCGCTGCTGCCTCGCGACAAGCCGGTGATCCTGGTGGTGAACAAGGTCGACACCGTGGCGGACAAGACCACGCTGTTTCCCTACCTGGAGCAACTGTCGCGGGAATACCGCTTCGCCGAGATCGTGCCCCTGTCCGCCGAGAAGGCCAAGGATGCCGAGCGCCTGCCCGCCATCCTGAAACCCTACCTTCCGGAAGGTGAGCCCTGGTTCGCCGAGGACGACATCACCGACCGCAGTTCCCGCTTTCTCGCCGCCGAGATCGTGCGCGAGAAGGTGTTCCGCCTCACCGGCGACGAGATTCCCTACGCGGTGGCGGTGACCATCGAGGAATTCAGCGAGGAGCCGAACCTGTTCCGCATCGGCGCCGTGGTCTGGGTGGACCGGGACGCCCACAAGCCCATCCTGCTCGGGCGTGGCGGCGAGCACATCAAGCGCATCTCCACGGAAGCGCGCCAGGACATGGAAAAACTGTTCGACCGCAAGGTATTTCTCAGCCTCTGGGTGAAGGTGAAGGGCGGCTGGGCGGACGATGCCCGGCTGATCAAGCAATTCGGGTATGAGTGACGCGGGCCGTTCCGGTAGCGCCGGCGCCGCGCCGGCTTCG
>CAIXFP010000778.1 GCA_903918705.1 uncultured Pseudomonadota bacterium | reverse complement strand
GGGGTTTGAAGCCTGCGGCTGTACGCCGGCTTCGGGGGGCCGACCCCCATCTCTTGTGCAGCATGGCTGCACGGAGGACTTGCGTCCTCCTGCGCGCCTTCGTGGCGCACAGTCGTCCGCGTAACGGACTACGTGTGCCTTGGCCGGTTGGCGTGCGGTTTTGCTCGGCCCGATGGCCTCGCGAACCGCCGCCTCCAATCCATCCAGTGCCATGTTTGCCAGCACTGGCGAAGCAATCCCGCCTTACGGCGTTCCAGCTTCAGTTGGGAACAGCACACCTTTGTCCATGAACCCAGCCCGCAGCCACTTGCGCAGGATGACCTTATCCATCGGGATGTTCGCCAACAGCCAGTCGTGACTGATGTTGTCGAAGCAGCCTTTGATGTCGCCCTCAAGTACCCATTGGGCGGAGGTCCGCTTGGCAAGGACGTTGAAGCAATGCTCGATGGCATCGGCCGTCGATCGCCGTGGCCTGAAGCCGTAGGAGTTCGGATCGGCCGTGGTTTCTGCCACCGGGCTGAGTGCCAAGTGCCACAGCGCCTGCATCGCCCGATCCTGCATGGCAGGAATGCCCAGGGGCCGCTCCTTGCCGTTGCTCTTCGGGATGTACACACGCCGTAGCGGCAGCGGGTGGTAGCCACGGTGTGTCAGTGACTGTGCCGCCGCCATTTTGGACGTTGGTGTCTTCCATATCCTGCCGTCGACACCAGCCGTTCTCTTGCCCGCATTCTCCGTCACTCGCTTGACGGCAAGGAGCTTGCCGCTACGCGAGCGGGTCAGCAGGCGTTGCAAGGCTTGGACCTTGTTCCACCGGCCGGCCTGTGTGGCCTTGGCAATACGCACCTGCAGCCGCATGACCTCCTCTGCCACTTGAGGCCAATCAATCTGATCCCAGGTGACATCGTTAGCTGGAGGCGCACCAGCCTCGGCTGCAATGGTTTTAGCCATGCGTGCCGGTGCCGTCATCTGCTTTCCTCCTGATTGCGGATTCTCAGGCTTTCTTGCCATGGAAGACCTCGCGGAAGTGGGCTCGCTTTCGCGCCGGGTGATATTGCAACCCGTATCCACTCCATTACAGAGCGGCCTTCGCTTTCTCCGCATTCCTTTACCCGCTGCGCCATCAGTCTTCCTTGCGGTTGACCTGCCGTTACCGGCGGCGCATCGGGCTTACCGTGACCCGCAACCATCACAACGAGTGGGGTAGGTCCCGCCTGTACACCGGTGGTCCTGATGTCCGTGTGCCCCGTGGCAAAGGGAGAAGCAGCCGACCACGTACCGTTTTGGTCCAAGCCAGTCAGCATCTTTGGCTTGTCATGCATAACGATGCCTGCGGCAGTTCACGTGTGTTGACCATGCCACTCAGCCTGGCATCCCACCCGCATTGATGCTGGCAGGTGACACCACTTCCTCGCGGAAGGCGGCGCGACCGTGAGGTCCGATACGTTGTCCCCGTGGCTTCACACGCCGCCGTTGCCAGCAACGCATGTACAGGTAGGCTACGGCCGACGGAACGGCCGGTCTCGTCACCAGCTTTGTGGGCGGGCGAGACAATGATGGTTGCGACTTCACGTCGCACCTTGCCGATGCATTCCACTTCCGGCGCATGCAGGGCGTACAACTTGTTCTTGTCCTTGGGCTGCTGGGTGCGGATGCGTTCGGCACGCTCCAGCAGCGTCTTCAACCGGGCCAGGGCAACGGGTGAGTCGCTGTCGGCCTGCGGCAACTTGCGCTCGACTTCACGCAACACGATCCCCAGGATCGTCCGCTGCCGCTTCACCACTCGACGCAACCGTTTGAATTGCTTGGCATGGGCATAGCCCCCAGCCTTGCGGCGCAATTCCTTGCCTTCCTTGGCGAAGGTCTGCTTGAACTGGATGCCGACCTGCTGGGCGGCCTGGACGACCTTGTAACGAGCGATTTCCAGCAGGCGGCTGTCCACCGGGTGGGCGATGGCTTTCTCCTGCACCGTGGTGTCGACGATGACGCGCTCGAACTCGGCAGGGCGGATCGCTTTGCTGCTCACGGCGGTGTCAATGGTGGCCTTGAGCAGTTCCTCGACGCCAGCTTCGCCGATCGCGGCGCGGAAGCGCCCAACCTGGGTGCCGTCGCAGGGAACACGCGGCTCGTAGTACTCCAACCCGCTGAAATACTGCCAGACGACGTTCTCGGACCAACGTTCGACGACTTCCTCGTCGCTTAGGTTGAAGGCGTGTTTGAGGTAGAGCAGGGAGGCCATGAGGCGGGTCGACAGGCGCGGCCGACCGGCTGCACTGGCCCCGCCTGCGGCGATCTGGACTAACTCGCCGAACAGGTCGGCGCCTTCAAGTGTCTGGCCTTCCCGTTGCTTGCGGGCAAATGCCGGTGCCAGAGTGGCCTCGATCTGTCTCCACGGCATACGTTGCGCCAATGCCGCCAGGGGGTGGCGTAAATCGATCATCTGATCCAGTCGGGCGCGGAAGAAGTCGTCGGTACTCATGAAGAACTCGCGGTTTCCCTCAGAAAGTGGCTGGGATTAAATCAGTTTCTCGGGGATCGCGGTACCACCCAATGCGCTACGAGCCCCGTGTTTATGCGGGGTGTCGGAGTTTTGCAGGGGCGACTCTGTAAGCGTCCAGCCCGCCCATCTACCCGCCAACATCCGAAGCAACAGCCTGCGCAGCTTTCCCCCGGAGGAGCAGCGCATGGGTAGCACCCAAACGAAACAGAATTTCTGGAACGGCCACATCCCGCGCCTGGCGCTTGAGCGGGCTGACGCAACGCGAGTACTGCAACCGGCACGGCCTCAAGGTTGCCAGCCTCGGCTATTGGAAGGCCAAACAAGGCCACCAGGCCGAGCCGCTTACCCTGGTGCCCCTTTCCCTGCAAGCCGGCCATGCCGGACCGGTCCTGCATGGCCGCAGCGGCTGGCGGCTGGAATTGCCCGCGCCAACCGACGCTGCCTGGCTGGCCGACCTCCTGGGGCGGTTGACATGATCCTCCCCCGCCAGGTCTGGCTCGCCATCGAACCCGTCGACACGCGGCTGGGCATCGACGGCCTGTCGTTGCGGGTCCAGGCAGCCCTGGGCTGGGCGCCCTGCGACGGCAGCGCGGTCGTCTTCCGCAACAAATGAGGCAACCGCCTCAAACTCCTGGCCTGGGACGGCACCGGCGTCTGGCTCGCGCAGCGCCGCCTGCATTCCGGCCACTTCGTCTGGCCCGAATCCCGCGACGCGGTGCAACGCATCGACCCGTCCCAATGGCGCGGGCTCATCTCCGGCATCGACTGGCAGCGCCTGAATGCCCCCGCCCCCGCCCACTGGCGCTTGTAACCCCCCATCCGGGTAGGCCCGCCCTACCCGAAAGAAACGACACGAAGCCAGGCTGCAAGCGGCTTCCCACGGGATCGGCCGGGTAAAATCCGGCCATGTTCGCCGCCTCCGACAGTGTCACCGCCACACCGCTTCCGAATCGGGCCGGGGCCACGCTGGAAGAACTCCTCGCCCGCCTGCACGAGCAAACCGGCGAAGCCGCCCGGCTCAATGCCAGCCTCCAGCACGCCGAAACCAAGATTCAGGCCCTCACCCTGGAACTCGCCCACCTGAAGCGCCTGCGCTATGGCGTGAAGAGCGAAGCCCTGACCGCCGAACAACGCGACCTGTTCCAGGAGACCCTGGAACCGACCTGGCCACCGTCGCGGCGCAAATCGAACAAGCCGCACCCGCTCCCCGCAAGAAACGCGAGCGCGCCGGCCGCCAGCCTTTGCCGCCACATCTGCCGCGGATCGAAATCCGCCACGAGCCGGACACCTGCACCTGCGGCGAGTGCGGCCAGGGCCTCGTCCAGATCGGGATCGATGTGAGCGAACAACTCGACGTCGAGCCGGCCAAATTCACGGTCATCCGCCATATCCGCCCGCAATACGCCTGCCGCGCCTGCGAGACCGTCACCGCCGCGCCGGTGCCGGCGACCGTGATCGACGGCGGGATGGCCACGCCCGCCCTGCTGGCCTGGGTGGGCACCTGCCATTTGCCGGTAGAGCATTGTTATGCGTACCTGAAAGACCCTACCCTGGCCGACGCGATCCTCGACCGCGTGCTGCACGCGTTCCACAAGCTGGCGCTCTTCGGCGAATCGTAACGCAAACGCCTGAAGGCGGTTGCATGACCTTCCGCGCTCCGAACCTGGGTTATCCACCGCGCCGACCACCTCCGGTGATGGAGGAACCTCCGGCGGCCGGCGCCATGGATAACCCTGCTGACCCGGTTCATTTCGCGCTCAACCTGACCGCAATTTCGCACTCATCGTGACCGTTTGTTCTACCATTCCCCAACCACCCATTCAGCTTCCCCTGACCGGTCACGTTCCGCGAAATCCACAGTTGGCCGCCATCACACGATGGCTCAGTAGGCGCACCAAGGCATCCAGTCGTAGAGGATCTGGTGCGTGATCAGACATATTCCATCCATGCCGACAGCGCGCTGAGATAGCCTTCAACTATGGCCGCCGCGAGGTTAAGCACGCCAATTGGCAGCGCTGACAAGTGCATTTCATGCGCAACGTCCTTGTGCACTCACCGGCTGACCCGCGCCGCATAGTCTCGGCCCAGATCGCGCCATCTTCGCCCAGGAAACCGAGGCTGCGACTCGGTACCAATGTCGGCCCGTGGCCGACCTATTCTCCTCCTCCTTCTCCTCCTTCCCCTCTAAGGTTTCGGTATATCATCATCCAATAATCGGACTGGGCGTGGTCTTTCTTGATATCACCGCGCCCCTTGTACAACTCCGCCAACTTAAATGCCGCCGCGGCATTGCCGGCATTGGCCGCAATCTTGTAATAGCCTAAGGCCTCCACCAACTGGCCCTGTGCTTCCAAATCCATGGCGTGCTTGTAGGGCGGTGGCTGCTGTGGCTGCTGTGGCTGCGGTGGCTGCTGTGGCTGCTGTGGCTGCGGTGTCTGCTGTGTCTGCTGTGTCTGCTGTGTCTGCTGTGTCTGCTGTG
>CAIXFP010000777.1 GCA_903918705.1 uncultured Pseudomonadota bacterium | reverse complement strand
GGGTCAGGTCGCCGGAGGCCAGGGCCTTCAACACCCGCGCCACGTCGTTCATGCCGTGTTCGGAGGTTTCCACCAGTTTGTTGATGCCATGCGCCAGTTGCAGGAAGAAGCCTTCCTTGCCATCGGTGTTCAGGCGGTGGCTGAAGTCACCGGCTGCGGCGCCGTCCACCAGTCTGGCCACTTCCTGTTCGACCGCCACCTCGGCGGTGCGGTCCTGCCATTGGGTCACCCGGCCCAGCCGTTTGCCACCTGCATCCAGGATCGGTCGCGCGATCAGGCGTAGCTGGTGGCCGTTGAGCTCAATATCGACCTGGGCATTGGACTGGACCGCCTGGTCGAACCGCGAGGCGGTGTCGGGGTCCCCGAACAGGACGGAAATCCTGTCACCGAGCAGTTTGTCCACATCCATTCCCGGGCTACCCAGTTGTTTCAGAAGGTTACGGGCGCTGGGGGTCATGTGGATCAGCCGGGCATCCGCGTCGGAGACGGTAATGCCTACCGTGGAGCTGTCCAGGGCGGTATTGATGCGCAGGTTGTTCCGGGCGATGTGCCGCACTTCCTGGATGTCATAGTCCAGGCGCGCTTGCACCGATTTCAGCGCCACCAGCATCTGGCCGATTTCGTCGTGGCTGACGATCTCGATGCGGCTGGCATAGTCGCCCTCCGCTATCAGATTGAGATGGCGGCCGGCAGCGGCGATCGGCCCTGTAATCTTGCGTACCATCCAGCGCGAGAGCAGGAGGCCGAACAGGACGGACAGCACGGCAAAGGCGATGGTCCAGCGTTCGGCGCTGACCACCAAGGTACTCAGGTTGGCGCGCTCTTGTTCCGACTGCTGCTTGAGCGCCATTTCACCGTCCAAAATTTTGGTCTTGAGGCTACGCCAGAGGGGGGTTTCTTCCTGGTTCAGCTTGGCCTTGGCGGCGGCGAAGTCTTTACCGGCCAGATCTGGTATGGCGACGAGCAGGGGAGCGCGCTGTTCCATCAGGCGGGAAATTTCAATGAGCGCAGCCTTGCGGGCGGCGTCATGCTCGGACAGCTTGCGCACGGACTCCAGCCCTTCGCGGAAATCCTGATCGGCCTTGTTCAGGTTGTCATAGGCCTTGCGGTTGGCCGGGTCGAGGATGATGTTGCGCAATGCCTGGCCCATTTGCAGGCCCTGGGCATACATGTTGGTGTAGCCGTTCTGCAGCACCTGGATTTCGTCGACGAAGTGTCCCAGTTGCGCGTTGGCGTGGCGCATCCCAAGGAAGGACTGCGCGGTGGCCAGCAGGAACAGGGCCATGATGCCCGCCAGGCCCAGGGGCAGGGCGCGGGAGATCGGCAGGTCGCGCAGCATGCCGCGCAGCCTCTGGTACCAGGAATGGGTGGCCTTGCCCGCGTGGATCAGAGCGTAGTGTTGTTCCGCGGCGCTGATCTGGTCGCGTGTCGGCTTGCGCCGCACCGAGATGTAGCCGACCACTTTGCCGTTTTCCCGCAGTGGCGAGACGTTGGCTTCCACCCAGTAATGGTCGCCGTTCTTGCAACGGTTCTTGACGATGCCGCTCCAGGGCTTGTCGGCCTTGACGGTATCCCACAGATCCTGAAAGGCGGCGGCCGGCATGTCGGGGTGGCGCACGATGTTGTGAGGCGCCCCCAGGAGTTCGTCCCGCGTGAAGCCGCTGATTTCCAGAAAAACCTCATTGACCTGGGTGATCAGGCCTCTCAGGTCGGTCTTGGAGACTATGACCTCGCCTTCCTGCATAACTTGTTCGACGCCGGTGACCGGGAGGTTCTGGCGCATTTGTTAGCTCCTTCAGGTATCGCCTGTTTATGGTTGCAATGGATTGTAAGCAAGCCAGCTCAAAACTCCTCCCACTCATCCTCCGCGCCCGAGTTGGCGGGGATGGCGGGCCTGGCCCGGGTTGCCGGGGCCGCGGTGCGCGGGGTGGCGGGGCGGGGCATGGCGCGGGCCGGGGTAGGCGCGTAGGGGCGAACGCCGCCGCCGGAAAGGCGGAATACCGCCACCGCCTGGCTCAGATTGGCGGCCTGGTCCTGCATGCTTTCCGCCGCCGCCGCGGCTTCCTCCACCAGGGCGGCGTTCTGCTGGGTGGATTCATCCATTTGGGTGATGGCCGAGTTCACCTGTTCGATGCCCTGGGTCTGCTCGGTACTGGCGGCGCTGATCTCGCCCATGATGTCGGTGACCCGCTTCACCGCCTCGACGAT
>CAIXFP010000776.1 GCA_903918705.1 uncultured Pseudomonadota bacterium | reverse complement strand
CGGCGTTGTGACCGCCCTGGAAGCGCACCACGCCCTGAGCGCGGTCGGTCAGCCAGTCGACGATCTTGCCCTTGCCTTCGTCACCCCACTGGGTGCCGATCACTACGACGTTCTTGCTCATGTTCAGTCCTTGAAGAAAAAATCCTGCGAAATACTATTGAACGGTCCAGCCGCCATCTGTCTGCGCCAGGCGCCGGTCGCAGCCGGTCTCGGCGCGAGGGGCTTCCTGGCCTGGCAATTCCACCACCACCCGCTCCCCGGCACGACGCAACTCGGCGATTTTGGCACGAAGCTCGGCCGCGTCGCCCCAGGGCGCCAGGATGCCGCCGCGCGCAGCGGGTTGAGCCAGGCAGTCGAGTATCTGGCGCAGGTCCAGGGAGAAGCCGGTGGCCGGGCGGCCTCGCCCGAACACGCTGCCGGCACCATCGTAGCGGCCGCCCAGAGCTACCGCGCGGGCCTGGCCGCCGGCGTAGGCGGCAAAGGTGGCTCCGTTGTGGTAGCCATCGCCGCGCAGGTCGGACAGATCCACCGCCACGCTCGCCAACCCCAGTGCGCTGCCCGCGGCGAACAGGCGATCAAGCTGGTCCAGGGCCGCGACGATGGCGGGCTGGTCAGGCAGCACGGCGCGCGCCTGTTGCAACGCCTCGGCGCCGCCGTAAAGATTGGGCAACTGCCGAAAGGCCTCGCGCCAGGGTTCGGCCAGGGCGGCACTCAAGGCTTCCACTTCCGGCACGTCCTTGCCGCGCAAGGCGGCGAACAGGGCCGCGGCGTGGCCCTCGCTGAGTCCGGCGGCCTCGGCCAGGGCGCGGAACAGGCCGGCGTGGCCCAGGGACAGACGGGCATCCGGCACCCCGGCGCTGTCCAGGGAAGCGAGCAGGAGTTCCTGAATTTCCAGATCAGCCGCGATGCCGGCGTGGCCGAACAACTCGGCGCCGATCTGGAACGGTTCGCGGCTGCTCATGCCGGCGGGCTTGGTGCGCAGCACCGGGCCGGCATAGCACAGGCGGGTGGGTCCGTCGTGATCGATCAGGTGGGCGTCGATGCGCGCGGCTTGCGGCGTCATGTCGGCGCGCACGCCCAGAAGGCGGCCGGAAAGGCCATCCACCACCTTGAAGGTTTTCAGGTCGAGGTCGCGGGCGGCGCCGGTGAGCAGGGAGTCGAGGTATTCCACCAGGGGCGGCGCCACCAGGTCGTAGCCGTAGCCGTCGAACAGGTCGAGCAGGCGTCGGCGCAGGGTTTCCGCCTGCGCCGAATAGGGCGGCAGGATGTCTTCGACGTATTCGGGCAGGAGCCAGGCCTGGGTCATAGCGTACGGATCATTGGGAGAAATAGAGAAGGGCAACGCCGACGAGCATGGAAGCCAGGCCCATGAAGCGCAACTGGCCGTCGCTCAACTGAATCATGCGGGAGAAAGTGTCACGCCAGGCCGTGGGCGCCAGGAACGGCAGGATGCCCTCCATGACCAGCATGAGCGCGAGCGCGGGGAAGAAGACATCGCCCAGACTCACGCTAGACCTGCTCGAAGCCGCTTATTTGCCACCCCGGGAACTGCCTGCCCCGGGCGACTTCATGTAGCGGAAGAATTCGGAATTGGGTTGCAGCACCATGACGTCGTTCTTGCTGGAGAAGCTCTGCTTGTAGGCTTCCATGCTGCGATAGAAGGCATAGAACTCGGCGTTCTTGCCGAAGGCCTCGCCGTAGATGGCGGACGCGCGGCCGTCGCCTTCGCCCTTGATGCGCTGGGCATCGCGGTAGGCTTCGGCGATGATCACCTCGCGCTGGCGGTCGGCCTCGGCGCGGATCTTCTCCGCATCGGCGGAACCGGTTGAGCGCAGCTCGTTGGCCACCCGCTTGCGTTCCGCTTCCATGCGGCGATACACGGATTCGCTCACTTCCGTGGGCAGATCAACCCGCTTGATGCGCACGTCCAGTACCTCGACGCCGAAGCGGCGGGCATCCAGGTCCGCCGACTTGCGCAGGGATTCCATGACGTCGTCGCGCTGGCCGGACACCACGTCATGCACGGTGCGCTTGCCGAATTCGGCGCGCATGCCGTCGTTCACGGTCTGGGCCAGGCGGTTGACGGCGCGGCGCTCGTCGCCGTTGAAACTGACGTAATACTTCTCGACGTCCTTGATGCGCCACTTGACGAAGTAGTCCACCAGGACGTTCTTCTTCTCCGAGGTGATGAAGCGCTCCGGCTCCACCGGGTCCAGGGTCAGGATGCGGGTATCGAAATAGCGGATGTTCTGCACCAGGGGCAACTTGAAATACAGGCCGGGCAGCTTCTTGGTGTCCACCACCTCGCCCAACTGGAACACCAGGGCGTTCTGGCGCTGATCCACGGTGAACAGGGACAGCGACAGGATGAACAGAATGACAACCAGCACCACCACGGCGACGGCGGAATTCTTCATCATGGCCGAGCCTCCCGATCACGGCCGCGGAAGGCGTCGCGGGAGCGGAACAGATCATCGCTGTGCACAGGCGCGGTGGTGTCCTGGCGCTGCGGCGCGATTTCAACCTGTTGCGGGCTGATTTGTGCCGGCTGGCCGCTCTGGGTCAGGCTCATGAGCTTGTCCAGGGGCAGGTAGAGCAGGTTGCCGCCCTGCTTGTCGTCCACCAGCACCTTGGTGGTGTTGGAGAGTATCTGTTGCATGGTGTCCTGATAGAGACGTTCACGGGTGACCTGGGGGGCCTTGGCATATTGTTCCAGCACCTGCTTGAAACGCGACGCCTCACCCTCGGATTGGGCGATCACGCGTTGTTTGTAGCCCAACGCTTCCTGGGCCAGGCGGGCCGCGACACCGCGAGCCTTGGGCACCACGTCGTTGGCGTAGGCCTGGCCTTCATTCTTCTGCCGCTCCAGATCCTGGCTGGCCTTCACCGCGTCGTCAAAGGAGGCCTGCACCTGCTCCGGCGGCTGGGCGTTCTGCATGTTCAGCTTGCTTACCGTGACCCCGGTCTTGTAACGGTCCAGCATGTCCTGCATCAGCTTGGTGGCGCGGATGGCGATGTCGGCGCGACCCTCGTAGAGCACGTAGTCCATCCTGCTTTTTCCCACGATCTCGCGCATGGCAGATTCCGCCACCTGCTTCACCGTTTCGTCGGGAGAGCGGTTGAAGAACAGGAAATCTTCGGGATCCTTGAGCAGGTATTGCACGGAAAACTGGAGATCGACGATGTTTTCGTCATCGGTCAGCATCAGTGACTCGGACAACACCTTGGCCTTCACCTGGTGCTGGTAGCCCACTTCCACGGTGCGCACCTGCTCCACATTGACGGTTTCCACGCTCTCCACCGGGTACGGAATGTGCCAGCGCGGGCCCGGCTGGGTGGTTTCGATATATTTGCCGAAACGCAGGACGACGCCGCGTTCGCCGGCATCGACGATGTAGAAGCCGGAGGCCAGCCAGACCAGGAGGGCCAGGCCGATCAGCAGCCCGGCGCCGCCGGGTACGTTGAAATTGTGGCTACCGCCGATGCGCGGCGGCTCATCACCGTCCCCGCCCTTCTTGCCGAACAACTCGTTCAGACGCTGGTTGAAGTTCTTCCAGAGCTCATCGAGGTCCGGGGGGCCGCCGGCGTTCTTGTTGCCGCCGCTGCCCCAATGCGGGTCATTCCAGGCCATCGAGATGGGTTTCCACATAGCTTTGAGAAAGTTCGGCATCTTGGGCCGCGAGTACTCTGGTTCGTTGATCATCGGCAAATTCCGCGAGGGCGCCCCGGAGCAGGTCCACCCCTTCGCCGGTCCTGGCGGACAGCCAAACGGCGGCGATCTTACCATACTCGTCCCGCGCCACCTGCGGCGCGGCGCCGCTGAGATCGACCTTGTTCATGACTTCGATGCGCGGCACCTGGTCTGCACGGATTTCCTTGAGAACCTTCTCCACT
>CAIXFP010000775.1 GCA_903918705.1 uncultured Pseudomonadota bacterium | reverse complement strand
CTCCCTGTGGAGCGCCATCGGCCTGCCCATCGCGCTGTACGTCGGCATGGACGAGTTCGAGGAATTGCTCTCCGGCGCCCACGACATGGATGAACACTTCCGCACCGCGCCCCTCGCCGAGAACATGCCGGTTCTGATGGCCCTGCTGGGCCTCTGGTACAACAACTTCTGGGACGCGCAAAGCTACGCTGTGCTGCCCTATGAGCAGCGTCTCGCCCGCTTCCCGGCCTATCTCCAGCAACTCGACATGGAAAGCAACGGCAAGGGCGTGATGCGCGATGGCAAACGGGTCAAGGTCTCCAGCGGTCCGGCGGTGTTCGGCGAGCCCGGCACCAATGGCCAGCACGCCTTCTATCAACTCATCCACCAGGGCACGAAACTCATTCCCTGCGATTTCCTGGCGGCGATCGAATCCCACAACGACGTGAATGGACAACATCAGGTGCTGCTTTCCAACTTCCTTGCCCAGGCCGAGGCTCTGATGCTGGGCAAGAGCGCAGCCGAAGCGGAAGCGGAACTGGTCGCAGCCGGCATGGGCAAACGCGAGATCAAGGTGTTGTTGCCCCACAAGGTGTTCCCCGGCAACCGCCCCAGCAACAGCCTGCTTTACCGCAAACTCACCCCGCGCACCCTGGGCCGCCTGATCGCCCTGTATGAACACAAGGTATTCGTCCAGGGCGCCATCTGGGATTTGAACTCCTACGACCAATGGGGCGTGGAACTGGGCAAGCAACTGGCCAAGGTTATCCTGCCGGAACTTGCCGGCGGCAAGGCCACGGCCCGGCACGACGCCTCCACCAGTGCCTTGATCGCCCGGCTGACCTCGACCGAGGAAACATGAGCGACCCGGAAATCTTTGTCACCGCCCAGGTACTGGATACCAGCATCCAGATTCCCAGCCCGCCGATGCTGCTGAGCGAACTCAATACCCTGCTCGACGCGGCGGACGTGAATGTGAAGAAGGTGGCGGGCCTCTTGATGCGCGACGCCGGCATCACCGCCCTGCTGTTCAAACTGGCCGCTTCGCCCGCCTTCGGCGGCCGCAAGAAGCCTGACAGCATCGACCAGGTGATTTCCCTGCTGGGCCTGACTACCGTTTCCGACCTGGTGCGCGGACTCCTGCTGCGCGCTTCCCTGTATGGCAACGACCCGTTCTATGCCTGGTTTTGGGAGCGTTCCGACGAGATTGCCCGCCTCGCCGCCGTCGTCGCCGCCGAGCGTCGCGCGGTCACCCGCCTGCCCCCGGGCCATGTGCAACTGGCCGCCCTGTTCCACGACTGCGGCGTGCCCATCCTGGCGGCTCGGTTTCCGGACTACATCACGTATTTCCGCCAGGGTTCCGGGCATGACTATTTCTGGCCGCGGGTGCGGGAAGCCGATGCTCGTTTCAACACCAGCCATGCGGTGGTGGGCAACATGGTCGCGCGGCACTGGAAGCTGCCCGACTACATTTGCGAGGCCATCAAACAGCACCACGACAACGACATCGCGGACCGCCGCGTCGCCGCCCTGGTAGCCATCCTGCAACTCGCCACCCACCTCTACAACCTGCATGGACTGGAGGCCGACCAGTCATGGGAAGAGAACAAGGCCTCAGCCCTGGCGGCCCTGGAAATGAACACGCAAGACTTGCAGGATCTGGAAGAGCAGCACTGAGATGTACTACACCGCCCTCAAACACCTCCACCTGCTCACTGTCGCCATCACATTAGGCCTGTTCCTGCTGCGCGGCGCCTGGATGCTGGCCGATTCGCCGCGCCTGGGGGCACGCTGGGTGCGCATCGTGCCCCACATCAACGACACGGTGCTGCTGGCCGCGGCTATTGGCATGTTGGGAGTGGGCGGCCTCAACCCGCTGCAACAGCCCTGGATTATGGCCAAGATCGGCGGCCTGTTGGCCTACATCGGCCTCGGCACCGTGGCCTTGAAGCGCGGCAGGACCAAGGCGATCCGCGTCGCGGCGCTGATCGCGGCGCTGGCCGTGCTCGCCTGGATCATCGCTGTGGCCTTCACCAAGCAGGTGATACCGGGAGCAATCTGACATGGATGCCGCACGCCTCATCGCCCTGCGCCACGATCTCCACGCCCACCCCGAACTGGCCTTCGCGGAACAGCGCAGCAGCGACGTGGTGGCCGCTTTCCTGCATGGCCTGGGCCTGGAAGTGCATCGGGGCCTGGCTGGCACCGGCGTGGTGGGCGTGCTGCGCAACGGTACCAGCCCGCGCATGATTGGCCTGCGCGCCGACCTGGACGCCCTGCCGATCCACGAGCAGAACCTGTTCCCACACCGCTCGAAACACGAGGGCCGCATGCATGCCTGCGGCCACGACGGTCACACGACCATGCTGATCGGCGCGGCCTTTCGTCTCCTTCAGGACGATGACTTTCGTGGCAAGGTGCACTTCATCTTTCAGCCAGCCGAAGAGACCGCCGGCGGTGCCGCTCGGAT
>CAIXFP010000774.1 GCA_903918705.1 uncultured Pseudomonadota bacterium | reverse complement strand
CTCGGCGCGGTGTGGGGGCTGCTGCTGTTCGACAAGGCGATGGCCCTGCCCGCCATCCTGGGCATCATTCTGCTGTTCTCCATCATCGTGAAGAACTCCATCCTGATGGTGGATTTCATCCACACCCGCGAACGCGAAGGCGCCGAACCTCTTGATGCCGCACGCGACTCCATCCGCCTGCGCTACCGGCCCATCCTGATGACTGCCTTAGGCACCATTGCCGGCTTGCTGCCGGTGGCGCTGGAGCACGCGGTCGGCCTGGAACGGTTGTCGCCCCTGGCCGACACCGCCATCGGCGGATTGCTGGTGGGCACCGTGCTCTCCCTGTTCTATCTGCCGATGTTCTATGTCTGGGTAAAAGGAAAAAGCAAACGATGAAAGCTGGAAACTGGATCAAACGAGTGCTTCTATCACTTGCCCTGGCTGCGCTCGTTACTCAATCGGCCTTCGCCGAGAAGGCCATCGACTTCCAGTTCACCGATGTCACCGGCAAGCCATTGCGCCTGTCCGACTATAAGGGCAAATGGGTCATGGTGAACTTCTGGGCGCCCTGGTGCCCGCTGTGCTGGGCCGAGACGGCGACCCTCAACTCACTGAACAAGCGGAAGGATTTCGTGGTGATCGGCGTCGGCCTCGATTACGGCCCGGATGAAAACGCCGTCCGCGACGCCGCCAAACGCCACGACTTCGATGTCACCACCGTCGCCGGCGGCGCGCGCCGCGATACCAACAGCGTCTACCGCCAGGTTGGGCCGGTGGATTTCTTTCCCACCTCCTATCTCTACGATCCCACCGGCGAAATCGTCATGTTCGTCCCCGGCCAGGTGCGCGAAGGCAAATTGCTGGCGTTCATGGAAGACTGGAAGCGAGAACATCCGAGAGCCAGGAAATAGAGGCAGGTTCCGGCCGGGCTGGAGAATACTGTCTATGGCCGGCATTCGCATCACATTCGCAGAAAGGAATGCTTCATGCTGAAACATGTTTTCGTGGCGCTGTTCGCCAGCCTGATTGCCAGCGTCGGCCTCGCCCACGCTGACTACCAGCCGCGTGCCGAACTGGTCGTAGACAACGTCTATGCCATCGTCGGACCGCTTGGCCAGCGCAGCACCGACAACGACGGTCTCAACGCCAACTACGCCTTCGTCGTTACAACCCAGGGCGTGATCCTGGTCGACTCCGGTGCCAGCCGGTTGGGCGCGGAGAAACTCGCCGCCGCGATCCGCGCGGTCACGCCACAACCGGTACGCTGGGTGATCAACACCGGTAGCCAGGACCATCGCTGGCTGGGCAACGACTATTTCGCAGGCAAGGGCGCGCAGATCGTCGCCCTGAAGCGCACCGCCGCGACCCAGGCGCAGTTCGCCGAGCAGCATCTGGCGGGCCTCGAACGATTCCTCGGCGAGCGTCTCGCCGGCACCAAGGCACGCCCCGCTCCTCACCCCCTGGACGGTGACCCCGCCACGCTGATGCTGGGCGGCGAGACGCTGGAACTGCGCCATACCGATGCCCATTTCCCGGGTGACGCGCTGATCTGGCTGCCGAAACAGAAGATCGCCGTGACCGGTGACCTGGTCTATGTCGACCGCCTGCTCGGCGTGATGCCCTGGTCGAGCGTGAAGAAGGCGCGGCAGGCCTTCCGCATGCTCGAAACGCTGAATCCGGCTCGCATCGTGCCGGGCCACGGCCGGGTCTGCGATCTGGCCCAGGCCAAACGCGAAACCGGCGACTACGACGACTTCCTGGCCGACACCATCGGTGCCGCCGCACGCGACATGCAGCCGATGAGCGCGGTGCTAGACCGTTACGCCGATCTACCCCGGTTCCGCCATCTGGAGAGCTACGCCGATCTCCACCGCGCCAACATGAACCGCGCCTTCACCGAGTTTGAAAGCGAGTGATGGTGTGGCGGGCGTGTAAAACCACTGAACGTCCTCGACGGTGTTCCCCGGCCAGTAGACCCCCCCTGCGTCCTGAACTGGCGTCGTGAGCTTGCCGATGAACTGCCTGATGACCGCCTGGCACCACCACGAAGCCGAACTACGCGCCTGGCTTCGGGGCCGCCTGAACAACCCGCATGACGTCGAGGATCTGTTGCAGGACTTGTTCCTCAAGGCCCTGCGCCAGGACAAGAAGTTTTGCCAGATCGAAAATGCCCGAGCGTGGTTGTTCGAGGTAGCGCGCAATGCCCTGGCTGACCGCCTGCGCCTGATGAAGGAGCAGGTGGAACTGCCGGAGGATCTTGTCCACGAAATCGACGAACCCATACCCGTGGATACCCTGGCGCAATGTCTGCCGCGTGCTCTGGCGGAACTTGCCGTGGAGGACAGCGAGGCCATCACCTTGTGCGACCTGGAGGGCTTGAGCCAGGAAGACTATGCCCGCATGAAAGGGCTATCCCTGCCCGGCGCCAAATCCCGCGTGCAGCGGGCGCGCAAACGCCTGCGCGAACATCTCGGCCGCGTCTGCCAGGTGCGCTTCGACGAAGCCGGCAAAGTGTGCTGCTTCGTGCCGCGCAAGCCATAGCCCGTCCCTGCATCCTTTTCCAGTCTCGTTCGTCTTCCTGGTTGAGAGGCACATTCGTTTTGCCTCGTTGGCTTCAACCCATCGAACGGAGACCCCTATGCAAGCCATTGCATCCCGACTGAAACGCTGGCCCGGCGAGCAGCCGTTGTTCTTCCTGCCACTGGCGGCGATGCTTTGGTATGCGCTTTACCAGACCCTGAGTCCCGCCTCCGAGATGCTGGTCGCGGCACTGCCGGTGGCGCGTGACAGCCGGCTCGGCGGCGCGTTGCAATTCTTCTTCTACGACACGCCCAAGGTCTTGCTGCTGCTCACCGGCATCGTCTTCGCCATGGGCATCGTGCATACCTTCGTCTCTCAGGAACGCACCCGCGCGCTGCTTTCGGGCCGGCGCCTGGGTGCGGGCAATGTAATGGCGGCGGGGCTGGGCATCGTTACGCCGTTTTGTTCGTGTTCCGCGGTGCCCCTGTTCATCGGCTTCCTGCAGGCCGGCGTGCCATTGGGCGTGACCTTCTCCTTCCTGATTTCTGCACCCATGGTCAACGAGGTGGCACTTGCCCTGCTGTTCAGCATGTTCGGCTGGAAAGTAGCTGGGCTGTATCTGGTGCTGGGCCTGGGCGTGGCGATATCCGCCGGCCTGGTGATTGGCAAGCTGGGCATGGAATCCCACCTGGAAGACTGGGTGCGGGCCATGCAGAACACGCGTTCGCCCACCGCCGTCAGCAGCGATGAAATGCGATGGAGCGAGCGCATCGATGCCGGTGTTCACCACGTGCGCGAGATCGTCGGCCGTGTCTGGCCCTACATCATCGCCGGCATCGCTCTGGGCGCCGGTATCCACGGCTATGTGCCGGAAGATTTCATGGCCTCCATCATGGGCAAAGATGCGCCCTGGTGGTCGCTCCCGGCGGCGGTGGCCATCGGCGTGCCCATGTACACCAACGCGGCGGGCATCATCCCCATCGTCGAAGCGCTGATTGGCAAGGGCGCGGCCCTGGGCACGGTGCTGGCATTCATGATGAGCGTGATCGCGCTGTCTGCCCCGGAAATGATCATTCTGCGCAAGGTGTTGAAGCCCCGGCTGATTGCGACCTTCGCAAGTGTTGTGGCCGCCGGAATCCTGCTGGTGGGCTATGTGTTCAATCTCGTTTTGTGAGTGGAGAAGTCATGGAAATCAAGGTACTGGGAACTGGATGCGCCAACTGCAAGACCACGATGAAACTTATCGAGGAAGTCGTCGCCGAAAAGGGTGTGGCGGCTCATGTGAGCAAGGTGGAGGACATCCAGGCCATCATGGGCTATGGAGTCATGTCCACGCCCGGCGTGGTGATCGACGGCAAGGTGGTACATGCCGGCGGAGTGCCGAGCCGAGACAAGATCGCCGGCTGGCTGGTGGGTACAAGCGCTGCACCGGTGGCAGCCAAATCCGGCGGCTGTGGTTGTGGTGGTGGCGGTTGCCCGTAGGCCACCGCGCACGGGGCTGAGACGCGCTGGCCATGGAAGCCCTCACCTCCACCGACATTCTCGCCACCGGCCTGGTGTTCGCGGTGGCCGTCGTGTTCTCGATGCTGGGACTGGGTGGCGGCATGTTGTACGTGCCGCTGTTCAAGTGGTTGGAGTTGCCGCTGAAAACCGTCGCCATTCCGCTGGGCCTGCTGCTCAACGGGGTGACTTCCGCCTCCGCTCTGGTCCGTTACGCCCGCGATGGGTTGGTGGATTATCGCGGCGGCCTGCCGGCGGCAGTGGGCGCCGTTGTCATGGCGCCAGTGGGCGCCTGGTGCATGGGCTTTGTGTCGCGCGACGCGTTGCTGATCCTGTTCGCCGCCTTCACCGCGCTAGCTGGCCTCTACAGCCTGAAAGCCAGCGCGAATGAGACTGCCGAGCCGCCGCCGCCCGTGCGGCGATTCTGGATCGGCCTGGGGCTGGGCGGCTTCAATGG
>CAIXFP010000773.1 GCA_903918705.1 uncultured Pseudomonadota bacterium | reverse complement strand
GACAGCATCCGCGACGCCATCACCTACCACCACGACTACGCGGCATTTGAGGCCGCGCGTCTGCCGCAGGAAGTGATGAACCTGATAGCCGTGGGCCACGTCGCCGAAAAACTGGAAAACATGGTGTTCAACAGCATGAATGATTGTGACTGGGACAACTTCGGCAAGGCGTGTCTGCGCCATCTGGGATTGGGCGAGGATGAACTGCTCGACTTGCGAGACACCGCCAACGGCTTCTTCGGCATCGGCGAATACTGAAGCCGGCAAGCCATGCCCTGGCAATTCTGGATCGACCGCGGCGGCACCTTCACCGACCTGGTCGCCCGGGCGCCGGACGGCCGCCTGATCCAGAAGAAACTGCTGTCGGAAGACCCGGAGCACTACCAGGACGCCGCCATCGCCGGCATCCGCGCGGTTCTTGCATACGCGGATGTAGGTTGTGCAAAGCGTAGCGTGCCCGACATGGCGGAGGAAACTGACGTTGGGCACGCCCATGGCTTAGCCCAACCTACGCCAGATCCGCTGCCCCATGGCCTGATCGAGGCCGTCAAGATGGGCACCACCGTGGGCACCAATGCCCTGCTCACCGGCAGCGGCGAGCCCACCTTGCTCGTCACCACGCGGGGTTTCGCCGACGTTCTGGAAATCGGCGACCAAGCGCGGCCGGACATTTTTGCCCTGGACATCCGCAAACCGGCGCCGTTGTACGCCCAGGTCGTCGAGGCCGGCGAACGGATCGGCGCCACCGGCGAAGTGCTGCGCCCCCTGGATGGCGAGTCGCTGCTGAAATCGCTGCGGGCCGCCCATGCCGAAGGCCTTGCTGCCTGTGCCATCGCCTTCCTGCACAGTTGGAAGAACCCGGCCCATGAACTGGCTGCCGGCGTTCTGGCCCGCGCCGCCGGTTTCACCCAGGTCAGCCTGTCGCATCAGGCCAGCCCGTTGATCAAGTTCGTGCCGCGGGCGGAAACCGCCGTCCTCGACGCCACCCTGTCACCGCCGCTGCGCCGCTACGTCGCCCAGGTGACGGCGGCCCTGCCGGCCGATTGCCGCCTGGAATTCATGCAGTCGAACGGCGGGATGACAGACGCCGCCCACTTCCAGGGCAAGGACAGCGTCCTCTCCGGCCCCGCCGGCGGCCTCATTGGCATGGCCAAAGCGGGTCGCGCCGCAGGTTTCGAACGGCTGATCGGCTTCGACATGGGCGGCACCTCCACCGACGTGTCCCTCTACGCCGGGGAATTTGAACGCAGCCTGGATACCCGCATCAACGGCCACCGTATCCGCGTGCCCATGCTGGGCGTGCATACCGTGGCGGCCGGAGGCGGCTCGATTCTGGAATTCGACGGCGCCCGCCTCCACGCCGGGCCGACTTCCGCCGGCAGCCTGCCCGGACCCGCCAGCTACCGGCGCGGCGGGCCGCTGGCGGTGACCGACGCCAACCTGTTGCTGGGCCGCATCCGAGCCGATTGCTTCCCCGCCGTGTTCGGCGCGGGCGGCGACCAGGCCCTCGACGCCGAAGTGGTGCGCGGCGCCTTCGCCGGCCTGGCACAACGGGTCAACGCCGCGTTGGGCCTCGACTACAATCCGGAACGCCTGGCCGAAGGCTTTCTCGACATTGCCGTGGAGAACATGGCCGACGCCATCCGCCACATCACCCTCGCGCGCGGCGTCAACCCGGCCGATTTCACGCTAGTCAGCTTCGGCGGCGCCGGCGGTCAGCATGCCTGCGCCGTCGCCGGCCGGCTGGGTATCCGGCAAGTGCTGATTTCACCG
>CAIXFP010000772.1 GCA_903918705.1 uncultured Pseudomonadota bacterium | reverse complement strand
GACGGCATCCTGACCCGGATGTTGCCCAGACACTGAACCCCCACGAGGAGATTGCACCATGAAACAGATGACCCACGGACTGATCCTGAGCGCCTTGCTGCTTGCCGCGGCTACCACCCCCGCCGCCGACTTCAACCAGGTGCAACTGGCAAAAAGCGGTGTCACCTTCGCCTACAAGCAGATGGGCGTAGGGATGAGCGGTCGATTCCGCAAGTTCGACGCCCACGTCGCCTTCGACCCGGCCAGGCCGACCGCCGCCACGACCCAAATCAGCATCGACCTGCCGAGCATCGATGCCGGCTCGGCCGAAGCCAACGATGCCGTCCTGGACAAGGATTGGTTCAACGCCAAGGCCTATCCGAAGGCCACCTTCGTCTCCAGCGCCGTGCGCGCCCTGGGCGGCAACCGCTACGAGGCGGTCGGCAAGCTTAGCATCAAGGGCCGCAGTCGCGACCTCACCGCCCCGTTCACCTTCAGCCAGACCGCAGGCGCGGGCGTGTTCGACGGCGTGTTCACGTTGAAGCGCCTCGATTACGCCATCGGTGAAGGCGCCTGGGCGGACGTCGACACGGTCGCCAACGAAATCCAGATCAAGTTCCACGTCGTTGCGGGCGCTTTGCCAGCGAAAAAGTAGTTCCATCCATCTCAAGGAGTCATCCCATGAAGCACATTGCCCTGTTCACCCTCGTCGCCGGCCTCTCCACCGCCGCCTTCGCCGCCCCCATCACCTACGTGTTGGACGGCGGCCACACTCTGCCGCGCTTCGAATACAGCCATTTCGGCTACTCCACGCAATTGAGCCGCTTCGACAAGACCACCGGCAAGATCACGCTGGACCGCGAGGCCAGGACCGGTTCGGTGGAAGTCACGATCGACGCCAAATCCGTGGATACCGGCTACCCGCTGTTCAACGAACACATCCAGGGCGCGGACTTCTTCGATACCGCCAACAACCCCGCCATCACCTTCAAATCCAGCGCCGTGAAATTCAAGGGCGACAAGGTCGTGTCGGTAAACGGCGACCTCACCATCAAGGGCGAGACCAAGCCGGTGACCCTGAAAGTGACATCCTTCAAATGCATGCCGCACCCCATGCTGAAGAAGGATGCCTGCGGCGCCAACGCCACCGCCGTCGTCAAGCGTTCTGATTTCAACATGGGCAAGTACGCGCCCTACGTCAGCGACGAAGTGACCCTGACCATCCCGGTCGAGGCCATCGCGGAATAACGCACCGGGATCGCCCACTGTAGAGAGGCAGCGTTGCCAGTCGGCCGCTGCCTTCGTGCCGTGCTCACCTGTACGTGAGCAGGCCGACGCCGAAAACGATGGCGGCGACGCCGATGGCCTGCAGTTGCTCGTCCAGGATCAGGTAGGCGAGCAGTGCCGCCACCAGCGGGTAGGCCCCGGACACCGCCAGGGCGACCCCTGAGTTGAGGCCCGGCGTGGCCATCGCCTTGATCAGGAAGATGTTGTCCACGGCACCGCTCAAGGCGACGAGGAGGAGCCAGGGGGTGGTTGCGGCCAGCTTGCCGAGGGGGAACGGGTTCGCCCGTGCCAGGGCGATGGCCGCCGAGGCGGCCGCGCCCAGGAGCATGACCAGCGCCACCGCCCACTCCCCCTGGATGCCCTTCAGGGACCGCAGCTTGTAGGAAAACCCCCATACTCCGTAGAGCACCTGGGAAAGCAGGGTGAACAGCATACTTTGAGTCATCGACGAACTGTGCGAATGGAAAGCCGAGCTTGTTAGCACGGATGATCCAACGCACGTCATCGACATTCACGATCATTGTTAATGGCCAGGTACCCTTCGGTATCCCAGCCGGAAGCAACGTTGCAGAAGTCGGCGTCGATCAGGTAGTGCGCGCACATCGCGTCAAAGCGGGCGTTGACGATCCGCCCCTTGCCCTTCTTGACCTTGTCCACGGCGGTACAGATGGCAAACTATTTAGCATTGATACCGACACAATGAACCCTGGCTTTATCGAGGGCTGCCCTATTATCGTCGACGCCAGTGTACATGGCACCAAGATGCCCAGGGCCACGTCATCTAACCGCGCAATGGCCTGATTGGTTACAGCAGCACAGTGGG
>CAIXFP010000771.1 GCA_903918705.1 uncultured Pseudomonadota bacterium | reverse complement strand
GCTGAGGTCGGAATAACGTGCGGATTGATCCATTACTTGCTCCTTAAGAGATGCATATATCTGAATATTTGGTGGCTATTCCGAAGGCGTTACCCTGCGTGGAATCCGTGCACTATAGCGACAGTGCCCCATAAGAAAAAATCATGATTTCTGATGAACGCCATAAGCATTTGCTTATAGCGCTATCCGCGACCCGTTTGCTCGGCCGCCGCTATACTCTTCGCGCCGTCAAGGATCGGAAAAATGCCATGGATACCATCAGTTTCGAACGTGAGCGGGCCTGGGCGCGCAGTGACGCGATGCTGCCCGCGGCCACCTACAACCTCGCCCGCGCCCTCCTCGCCGCCAGCCGGACCGGCAACGTCTTCGTGCCCATCCGCGCCATGCAATACCTGGCGGTGATCGACCCGGAAGAAATCATTTTCGTGGATGGCCAGTACAAGCGCTGGGTGGCAGTGGCCTGGCGCGGCTTCAGGCCCCAGGCCCGTGCGGCGCTGGATGAAGCCGTGGCCTATCAGGCGGTCTACTACGATCCGGACGGCGACCAGATCCAGCGCCGGCTGCAAAGCGAAATCCACAAGGCCGTGGCGCAACGGGTCACGCGGCAACGCCCGCACGGTGGCGCCCATATCCTCGCCTGGCCGGCTGCGAAGCAAGGTAGCGTGGACTGAGCCGCCCGGGGCCCGGACCATGGGGCCGCGAATTTGGCAAATCGGACCGCTGGCTGGCGGAAGGCAGCATTCACCTTGATTTTTCAGAACCCCGCCTCGCGCAGCCACACCGCCATGGCGGCCCGCCACCAGCGGCTTGCCAGGCTGGCGCGTTGGGCGTCGATGCGCAGGGTGCCGCGCAACTCGCGCGGTGGCGCGGCGGCGGGGTCGCAGCGGTCCAGGCGCACCCGGAACAGGCTGCCGGCGGGCACCAGGGCGTCGCGGCTGCCTTTCACCGCCAGGGTGCCGCCGTGGGGCACCGCCAGGGCGGGGTGCTCCAGCACATCCACGTTGTTGCGGTCGATGGCCGCCACCCGGCAATGGAACACCGGCCACTCCGGCGCCTCCGGCAGGAAGCGGGCCGGCGCGTCCAGGCGCAGGCGTTCCAGGTCGGCCTCGTCCACGTAGGCCTCGACGCGCACGCCCTGGGGCCGGCCGACGAAGGCCAGCCACTCGTCGGTGGCCACCCAGCCACCGACGTTGAGTTCGTCGTTCACCTCCAGCACCACCCCAGCCAGGGGTGCGTCGATGTCCAGACGATCCCTTTCCCGGCTCCAGGCCTGGATCGAACCGGCTGCCTCCGCGTGGCGCCGGCTGATGACGCCGCCCTCGCGGCGCAAGGTTTCGTCCAGCGACTGGCGTTCCTGTTGCAGACGCAGCGGTTGCTCGCCCAGGCGGGCGTGGGCGAGCTGGAAGTCGATGTCGGGGGAACGCAGGCGGAACAGCGCCTCCCCCTGGCGCACGCCCTGGCCGGGCGTGGGCAGCGCCAGGAGGACGCCGGCCACCGGGGCGTGGATAGCCTGGCGCTGGGCCAGGGTCAGCATGGCCGGGGCCTGCACCGTGGTCTGCAGGGGCAGGACGAACAGGGCGGCCAGGCCCAGGAACAGGGCCAGGGTGACCAGGGTACGGAAATGTTTCATGAGATCCTTCCTGAGTTGCCACCAGGCCTGGACTTCCTGCGCCACCGGCCGGGCGATGAACCAGCCCAGTTCCACCAGCAGCAGGAAGATGCCCAGCGCCTTGAAAAAGAAGTGATACACCAGCAGCGCAATGCCGAGGAACAGGGAGAGCCGGTAGATCCAGGTGGTATAGGCGAAGGCCACCAGGAACCGCCGGCGTCCCGGCGCCACCGCTTCCGGGGCCGGCGCCCCCAGGGCGAACAGGCGTTCCCGCAGCCACCAGCGGCCGAAGGCGAAGGAGCGGGCGTGCAGGTTGTCGATCCCGAGCCAGTCGCACAGCAGGAAATAGCCGTCGAAGCGCATGAACGGGCTGGCGTTGATGGCCAGGGTGATCAGCCAGGTGCTGGTGGCCAGCATGAACGCCGCCGCCTTCAGCATCCCCTCCGGCAGGAAGCTCCAGGCGAAGGTGGCCAGCACCGCCAGCGCCAGTTCCGTGGCGATGCCGGCCCCGGCGATGGCCAGGCGCTGGCGGCGCGACGGCAGTTTCCAGGCCTCGTTGACATCGGTGTAGAGCACCGGCCAGGTCACCAGGAACGCCACCCCCATGGTGGGCACCTTGCAGCCCTGGCGGGTGGCGGTGAGGGCGTGGCCGAACTCGTGCAGCACCTTGGAGAAGGTCAGGGCCAGGCCTAAGCCCAGGTAGCCGCTCCAGTGGTCGAAGGCGGCGAAGGAATGCACGAAGGTGTCCCACTGCCGCGACACCAGGAACAGGCCGGCAGCCAGCAGCACCGCCAGGAGCAGGCGGAAGCCGCGGCAGTAGGCCCAGCCTACCCAGGGGGCGAGCGCCTGCAGCAGGCGTTGCGGCCGCCACAGCGGGATGCGGAAGAACAGGTAGTGTTCCAGCAGCCACTTGGCCCAGTGCTGCTGCCCGGCGGCATGGACCTGCAGGAGGCGGCGGCTGTCGCCGGCACTTCTGGCTTCGAACAGGTGGCTGCGCTGCAGCATGCCGGCGAGGTCGAGCACCTCCTCGGCATCGGTCTGCAGGGTGGTCTGGCCGCTCACCGCCCGGGCCACCTGCTCCGGCGAGCCCAGGTGCCAGCGCGAGAGGATCTCGTACGCCGCCCAGCCCAAGCGGTAAAAGCGGTTGGCTGCCGGGTCGTGCAGGGTCCAGGTGGGGCTGCCGTCCGGCTCCGCGTCGCCCGGGTAGAGGGCAAGATCCTGGCGCAGGGGCGGCAGACTCCCCTCCCCCTCCGAATGGGGGACTGGGGGCGAGTGAACGACACATGGTGTGGCAACTCGCGTTTCCTCTCCCTCAATGCCTTCCCTCGGGGGGGGTGGAAGCTTTACCACCCCAGCCATTGCCGCGCCACCGCCAGGGGCCGGCGGAACAGGTAGTAGGCCAGGGGCACCGGCTCGCCATACAACTTGGCGGTGCCGGCCAGGCCGATGCGCGGCGGCTTGGCGCCGGTGAAGCGCGCCTTCAGGCGATACGTCATGGTGCCGTCGGGCAGGGCCTCGGCGCGGTAGGAGGCGTATTCCAGCACAGCCGGGATATGGCTCTGGGGCGCCACGGTAAGGAACAGTTCGACGTGGGCACCGATATGCAGGGGAATCGCGTCCCCCAGGGGCAGGTGGATGAGCAGTTCCATCTGCTCCGGATCGGCGATCTCCAGAACCTTCTCGCCTACCCGCACGGCGCGACCGATCCAGTCGGCGGGGTCGCTGAATATGGCCACGCCGTCACGCGGGGAGCGCACCCGGCCACGCTCCAGCATCTCCTGGGAATAGCGCAGTTCCGCCGCGTGGCTGGCCAGTTCGCCCTGGCGCACGCCCACGTCGAGGCGGCTCTTGTCGCTGGTGACCGCCTGCTGCGCGGCCTGGCGGAATTCCTCGGAGGCCACCGCCAGGGCGCTGCTGGCTTGGGCGCGCCGGTTGCGCAGGGTGGTGGTGTCGAACTCGAACAGCAGTTGCCCGGCCGCGACCGCCTGGTTGGGCCGCACCGAGAAATGGTCGATGACGCCCTCGATGGGCGCGCGCACCAGGAACGGCGATTTCGCCACCACTTCGGCCGGGGCCAGGCTGGACAAGGGCACCGGAATCAGCCCGACGCCAGTCAGCAACGCCGCCACCGCCAGCCAGGCCAGGCCGCGTTTGGCCCGGCTGCCGGCCAGGCCGCGCCGCCAGGCCGCCGGTTGCCGCGCCAGCAGCGCCAGGGCATGGCCGTAGGTATGGGCGAGTTCCTCGGCGAGGGCGATTTCGGATTTGTCCCATTCGCCCTCCCGCGCCAGCAACAGGCAGCCAAAGCGGATGCCACCCCGCGCCAGGGGCAGTAGCAGGCCCTGACCGGGCAGCCATTGCGGCCAGTCCTCGGCAAGGTCGGCGGGCAGGCTGGCGGCGCCGACGCAGGCGGTCCCCGCGAGACTGCCCAGGGTGGTCCGGAATGCTCGTTGCAGCCACTGGCTGTAGGGAGCGTTGCTTTCCGGACTGGGCAGGCCGGACACCGCCAGCCGCGCGTCGCCTCCCTCGTGGGGCAGCCACAGGGCCGCCTGGCGGTATTCCAGGAGTTGCCGGGATTCGTTGAGGGCGATGAAGCCAAGTTCGGCCACACTGGCGGCTTCCCGCGCGCGCCGTTCCAGGCCCAGCAGGGTGGCGAGTTGGGAAGCGGCGTCGGGGTGAGGAGAAAGATGCGTCAATTGGGCAGCCGGGTTGATTCGTCATCTCCGCGAGAGCGGGCAGCGTCCCCGAAGGGGGAATCCAGGTTGTAGGGCTGATTGCAGTTTGATGAACGAACTGGATTAAAGCATTCGCGGAAATGAGTGTGCCCGTGAAATCGCAGCTTGGGGAAGCGCGGACCCAACCCGCGGCAACTGGTTGATTCAACGTCGACCACGAAAGCTCGCCCAGCCGCTCATGCCAGGCAGCAATTCGGGATGGGCGCCCTCGATTTCCCCCACCACCGGCGCCATCTGGCTAACGGCGTCGATGCGGGCGGCGAGACGAGTGATGCGGCCGTGGTAATCGCGCCCCAGCTCCTCCACCCGTATGCTGAAGTTATCGCCGATGCGCAGCCAGGCCAGCCAGTTGGAAGGCACCACGGCCTGAAGTTCCAGCTTGCGGGTATCGACGATTTCCATGAGCGGGGCGCCGGTGGTGACGAACTGGTATTGCGCCACCCCCAGCTTGGCCACGCGCCCATCGAAAGGCGCGCTGATGGTGCAATGGCCGGCGACGGCGCGGGCGGCCTGGGCGTCGGCGGCGGTTTCCTTCAGCCTCGATTGCGCCTGCTGTAATTCCAAGTCGCTGCTCATGCCGCGATCATGCAGCTTGCCGGCTGTTTCCAGGGTCTGCCGGGCCAGTTCCGTCTGGGCCTCCGCCTTGTCGCGGGCGGCGGTGAACAGGGCGCAATCGAAGCCGGCCAGGGTCTGCCCGGCCTTGAACGCCTGGCCCTCGCGGAATGGCAGTTCCACCAGGCGGGCAGCGATCTCGGTGGACAGGGTGGTCTGGTTGGGCGACACCAGTTGCGCGCGCACCCGGCCGTCGGCGTGGGCTATGGGTGCGAGCGTGATGGACACGGCCAGCAATGTCCACCGTGCCATCCCCACCTTTCTCGAAGGGGGAAGCAAACCCTCGCCAAGGCCGGTCCGTTCCTGTAGCGCCGGCGCCCCGCCGGCGTCTTTGGAGAATGCCGGCG
>CAIXFP010000770.1 GCA_903918705.1 uncultured Pseudomonadota bacterium | reverse complement strand
CCGACATCACCGAGATCAAGCAGACGGAAGACAAGCTCCGCCAGTTGTCCAGCGCAGTGGAGCAAAGCATCGCCTCGATCATGATCACCAATTTGACCGGTGAGATCGAATACGTGAATCCACGGTTCACCGAGCTGACCGGCTACACTGTGGCGGAGGTTCTGGGCCGGAATCCGCGTTTGCTGAAGTCGTGCGAGACCGGCCCAGAGACTTACCGGGAGCTGTGGCGAACCATCACGGCGGGGGGAGTCTGGCGCGGGCTGTTCCACAACCGGAAGAAGAGCGGCGAACTCTACTGGGAAAACACCACCATCTCGCCCATCCTGGGGCCTTCCGGCAATATCACCCACTTCCTGGCTGTCAAGGAAGACATCACGGCGAGAAAGCAGGGCGAGGAGGATCTGCGGAAGGTCAACCAGTCACTCCAGGCGGCCATTGTGCAGGCCAACTCGGCCAACCGCGCCAAGAGCCAGTTCCTGGCGATGATGAGCCATGAGATCCGCACGCCGATGAACGCCGTGCTGGGTATGACCAACCTGCTGCTGGCCACGCCGCTCGATGCCCGGCAGGCCGAATTCGCCCGCACTGTCGCCACCAGCGGCGACGCGCTGCTGGAAATCATCAACGACATCCTCGACTTCTCCAAGATCGAAGCCGGGCGCCTGTCCCTGGACCCCATCGCTTTCGATCTGGAGCGCTCCCTCCATGACGTGGCGCGGTTGTTGCAGCCGCGCGCCCAGGAAAAGCGGCTGGAACTGGTGGTGCATTACGAGCAGACCTGCCCGCGCCAGGTGGTGGGGGATGCCGGACGCCTCCGCCAGATCCTGCTCAACCTGGCCGGCAATGCGCTCAAGTTCACGCATCAGGGTTACGTGCTGCTGGAAGTGCTGTGCGAGGAGCGCTCCCCGGATGGGCAGGTCACCTTGCGTCTGGCCGTGAAGGATAGCGGCATCGGCATCTCCGAGGCGGCCTGCAAACGCCTGTTCCAGTCGTTCAGCCAGGCGGATTCCTCCACCACCCGAAAATACGGCGGTACCGGCCTGGGACTCGTCATCAGCAAACGCCTGGCGGAACTGATGGGCGGGGTGATCGGCGTCGACAGCGAGGAAGGAACGGGCTCCACCTTCTGGATACGCATCACCCTGCCGGTGGCGGAAACGCTGCGCGAACTGCCCCGCGCGGAGCTGGCCGGCAAGCGGGTGCTGATCGTCGATGACCTGGAAGTGAACCAACGCATCCTGCAAGGCCTCTTGCGGCACGACGGGATGCAGGTCCGGGCGGTCAGCAGCGGCGGCGAGGCCCTGGCCGAACTGCGCGCCGCCGCCGGCAACCAGCCTTACCACCTGGCGGTGCTGGATTTCATGATGCCGGAAATGGATGGCGAAGCCCTGATTCGGGCCATTCGCGCCGACCAGAACCCCCTGGTGGCCCGTATCCCCGCCGTTCTCCTGTCATCCTCCGGGCAGCGGGGTGATGCCCGTGCCTACTCCGAGATGGGTTTTTCCGGCTACCTGGCCAAACCGGTGGAGGCGCAACACCTGCGCCAGGTTCTTGCCACCGTGCTCGGCATGCATGGCGGCGAGGCCTGGGCGGAGGAACTGGTGACCCGGCACCTGGTGGAAGAAGCCGCATCCGCTGGACGCCAGGAAGCCACGCAATGGGGCGGCCGGATTCTCCTGGCCGAGGACGTGCCCGCCAATCAGAAAGTGGCCCTGTTGATGCTGAAACGCCACGGCCTGGAAGCCGATCTGGCCAGCAACGGCCGGGAAGCGCTGGAACTCTGGAGCCGGGGCGGCTACGACCTGATCCTGATGGACTGCCAGATGCCGGAGATGGATGGCTACGAGGCGACCAGGGCGATCCGCGCCCAGGAGCGGGGAACCCATGTCCCCATCATCGCGCTCACCGCCAACGCCCTGCCCGGCGACCAGAAGAAATGTCTGGAGTGCGGCATGGACGACTTCCTCGGCAAACCTTTCAAATCCCAGGAAATCAGCGAGGTATTGCGGCGTTGGTTGCAGACGGACGTGGCCCCGCTGGCCGGCGTCGCCGCCGCCCCGCCAGAGGCGGAGGCTCATCATTCCAGCCTGGACCGCGCGGCCCTGGACAAGCTGCGCGAGGACTTCGGCGAGGACTTCGACGAATTGCTTCAGGTATACCTGGACACCACGCCGGACGTCATCGCCCACATCGGTCAAGCCATGGCCGCCGGCGACATCGCCAGCGTGCGCATCCATGCCCACGGCCTGAAATCATCCAGCGCCAGCAATGGCGCCACACGCCTGTCCCTGCTCAGCCGGCGCCTGGAAGAGCAGGCCAGCGGCGGCCAATTGGACGATGCGCAATGGCAACTGGCTGCTATTGAAGACGAATACTCGCGGGTGGTCGAGTTGCTGGGGCACTATCGGTCGGCGCCTTGAACCGCGCCGCGAGCCGGCCGGCACAACCATCACTTCCATGAAGGATGACGAATGTCCAGGCTGGGCCAGTAACAATAATCCCGGGTCCTACACTAATCCCCGTGGCAACTGGATAGCTAGCCCAGGTTTAACACCCCCCCCCCCGGATTCGCCCCCATTTCTGCAAGAAACTTTTCATTTCATGCTTTAACCCATTGATTTATCAAATCCGGTTAGCGGACAGCAAATGTAGTGCCATACTATTAACCTATTTTCCTCTGTTACCCCGCCTCCCAAGCCAAAACGGGCCGAGGCAAGCCTGGGGGTGAAGGGGTTTTGGGCTTGGCGGAGAGGATTTTGCCGACGATGTAGCGCACGAGTGCCGGCCATAGGTCCGGCTTGGGCAACTGAGGCGCACTTGCCAGAACATGGACTAAACCCTCGCGAATATTGGCGATCATCGATTTGATCTGATCCCCCGCGGCATGGGTCAGCGTGACCAACAGGCGGGACTGGCCGGCATGTCGGGTCAGGCGGGCAACGCCGCTGAGTAGCAGGGGGCGGCTGGTGATCGCCTCCAGCCGCGTCTTCGGATGGCCTCACCGACCTTGAACCGGCACCTGCGAGACCATCACCGCCGCGCCGGTGCCGGCCGCCATCATCGACGGCGGCCTGGCCGCCCCCGGCCTGCTGGCCTGGGTGGCGATCGGGAAATAT
>CAIXFP010000769.1 GCA_903918705.1 uncultured Pseudomonadota bacterium | reverse complement strand
CGTCGGTACGGCTGTCGATGCCGTTGTACATGCGCCAGTAGCCGCTGTCCTTGACCGTTTCCGCGCCGGCCAGCAGGTTGCCGGCCAGGTGCCAGCCATGCTCCAGTGGCGTGTGCCAGGCCAGGTTGGCGCCATCGTAGTTCACCGCCTCCCAGCCATAGAGTTGTGGTGGCAGATGGGTCCAGGGCAGGGCGTAGCCGACATCCTGGGAATCGGAGTTGTAGAACATGGGCAGGCGCTTGCGTCCAACCTGCAGGGTCAAGCCTTCCTGGATCTTGTAGTTGCCGTACAGCCATTCCAGATCCATCGCGCCATTCCTGGCGCCGCGCGCCACCACCTGGCCTGTCAGGGAGATCGGGGTGTCGGCGAGGGACAGGGTGCCTTGCAGGCCGAGCTTGCTGTCGGGCTTCCACTGCGGGCTGCTTGAGCCGGTGTAGACGCCGGCCTGGGCGTAATCGGAGACGAAACAGGGGCAGGGCATGGCGTCGGCGCGGACGCGGCTGCCCCCCAGCATCTTGCCCACGGTCAGGCTGAGAAAGCCGGAACCGTCGAATTCGATGCCATGTGCTTCGCTGTCGCCCACCTCGGCTTGAGCCCCGCTTGCGGCGATGAGACAGGCCATGGCACACCTCGCCCAGTATTTGCTTCGGGTCATGATCTCTCCGTATTTTTATGAGTGTCGATTATTTAAGTGAACACAGTACTTTGACGCTGGCATCCACGGCGTCTCCATCGACATAGGCGATGGCGCCGGGCCTGTTGCTGACGTATCTCTTGATGTCGGTGCTGGTGGACAACTGTTTGGGCGGTATGCCCTTGCCGGTGAAGGACATTCTGGCCCAGTAGGCCTTGATCTGGGCGGCGCTCTTGCCGGTTAGCCGGCTGTAGAACGTCTCGCGCTCCTCGCTGGAAGTGGGCAGATCCAAGGGCAGGGCGCTGGTGCCGTTGGGCAGGGTGGTGATGCGGCCGAGGTAGATGTCGGCGACCTGTTCCCGGCTCAAATGGTTGACCGGGCAATGGGGTCCGGCCACCACCACCAGTTCGCTGGCGGCGGTGGGCCAGGCGAACGCCAACGCCCACAGCGCCAGATAAGCGCCGCGCCGCCGGTTCTGCCTGGGTGTTGCCTGCATGGGTGCCTGGTTTCTCTGGGGGATGCCGGCGATTCTCTCAGATCGACGGGGTTTTCTCACAGCGATCGATGAAGAGTCTGGCCACCGGGTCCAGGGGATAGGCGTCGAGCACCGCGCGATAGCCGGCCAGGGCTTCGGCGTGATGGCCTCCCTGCCAGGCGGCGAAGGCGGTGCGCGTGAGTTCGGCCAGATGGCGCTGCTCCCGTGTGGCGGCGATGCCTGCCGCCTCCGCCTCGGGGCCGATGGCGGCGAGAAGCTCGTAGACGATCAGTTCGCCACGCCGCCCCTTCACGCTGACGTTGTCCAGGGGACGCATCAGCATGCGTTCGCCGGCTTCGCGAAACACGGAATGGCTCACGCAGATGCGGCTGCCATAAGTCTTGTTGAGGGTTTCCAGATGGGCGGCGATGTTCACGCCATCGCCCATGACGGTGTAGGAGAGGCGTTCCGCCGAGCCGATGTTGCCCACCAGCACGGCATCGGTGTGCAGGCCGATGCGGAAGGATGTGGGCAGCTTGCCGTCGCGGACCCATTCCTCGTTTACCGCGTTCATGGCCTGTTGCGCCTTCAAGGCGGTGAGGCAGGCATGGTAAGCGTGGTCGTCGTCGGGCATGGGGGCGCCCCAGAAGGCCATGACCGCGTCGCCGATGTATTTGTCCAGGGTGCCGTGGTGGGCGTCGATGACCCGGGTGACAGTGTCCAGGTGGATGGATACGCGGCTCATCAATTCCCGGGTCGGCGTCGATTCAGCCAGCACCGAAAAACCGTCCATGTCGGTGAACATGATGGTGAGGTAGCGGCTTTGTCCCCCCACTTCCAGGGTTCTGCCGCTGGACAGGAGTTGCTGGACCAGGGTGCGCGGCACGAAGGTGGTGAAGGCGCGGATGGTGGATTTCATCGCCTGGGTGGCATCCACCAGTTGCCGGATTTCGCGAATCCTGGAGTGGATGGAGAGATCGTCCCTGAGATCCAGTGCCTTGATCTTGACCGTTTCCGCGATCACCGCGGCGATGGGTTGGGTCAGGAAGCGCGACAAAAAGGCCACCAGGGCCAGTCCCAAGGCCAGGAGCGCGGCAGAAAGCGCCAGCATGTTGCGGTTGGTGCGCTGCAATTCCCCGACAAAATCCTCCTGAGGCGCCAGGGTGAGGATCATCCAGTCCTTGCCCAGGGCCGGCGGAAAGGCGTGAAGGGACGCCAGGTAAGGGGTGCCGCTGGCCGGTTCGTTGAATGCCAGGCGGCTGCCTTCACCGGCGCGATAGCGGCGCAAGGCCTCGTCGAGGGCCGAATTGCCCAGCTCGGCCGCCGTGGAAAGGCGCACGCTCTTGCCGTCGATGCGTAGCGCCCTGTCCATTTCCGGATAGGCCACCACCCGGTCTTTTTCGTCCAGGATCATGGTGAAACCACGCTCGCCGATCTGGTGGCTGGACAGGAACAGGGCGATGTTATCGAGGGCGATGTCGGCGGCGACCACGCCGAAGCGCTTGCCGGCCACCGTCATGGGCGCCGAGATGGAAATGCCGGGGCGGCCGGAACTGCTGAAGATGTATACGTCGGAGGTGACCAGGCCGTCCTTGTTCCAGGCGGTCGTGTAGAACGGCCGCAGACGCGGGTCGTAGCGGCTGGCGATCTCTTCGGTCTTGACCACGTTATCCAGGTCGGAGAGGTATTCGTAGCGCTCCACCCGGGTGTTGCCCCGCTTGAAAATGACCCGGCGCACGAAGACGGCCTCGGCGGGGGGCTTGGCGTCATTGGGGCCGAAATGCTCGATGTCGTCGGGCAGGCGGATGAACTGGAAATACTCGCCGTCCTGTTCGAAGCCGACATAGACGCTGTAGACCTGCGGATTCAATTCCAGCAGGCGGAACAGATAGCGCTGATATTCCTGCCGGTGCATGGCCTCGGGCCGGCTGCCGCCGAGGGTAGCGGTGGCGTCCACGGCGCGGGCGATGGGCAACAGGCCGGCGGCGACGTCGGACAGGATGGCTTCCGAGGTGATGTCGAGCAGGTCGTGGGCGGTCTTGATGGTGAGCCGGGAATTGACCCGGTAAAGGCTGCTGGTGACGATCACCACGATCAGGATGATCAAGGCGCCAAAGGACAGCGTGACGCCCCTCCTGAGGCTGATGCCATGGGGAAATAACCAGTTCATCGCTTGAGTACCCCGCTTGTGTTGGGTATGGCCTTAGTCCGGGCCAGGCCACGCGGCCTGACAACGCGGCGCAGTGTAACCCATAGGGATCGGCAATGTGCCGCGCAAGATGTATAGCGTTTTGATTTATATGAAGTTTTTTTCAGTGGGTAAGCCTGGCAGGTTCCGCGTCGTTACCATTTTCCCCATAACCACGCCGCGCCGCGCACACCGCTGGAGTCTCCATGCACGGGCGGCAGCAGTCGTGTCGCCACCTGGTCCGAGAACACGTGGCGGCCCCAGAGGCGGGGCACGTTGTCGTAGATCCGGGCGATATGGGAAAGGCCTCCGCCGAGGACGATGACATCGGGGTCGAGAAGGTTGATGACGTGAGCCAGACCCCGTGCCAGGCGGTCTTCGTAGCGTGTCAGGGCCGCCTCGCATGCGGCATCCCCCTTGCCGGCGGCGCCGATGTCCGCGGCATCCAGGCGCAGCCCGCTATGCGCCAGGAGATCCCCGGCCAGTCCGGGGCCAGACAGCCAGGTTTCGATGCAGCCGTGTTTGCCGCAATAACAGGCCGGGCCGGGGCGCTCGTCGTCGCGCGGCCAGGGCAGGGGGTTGTGGCCCCATTCGCCGGCGATGGCATTGGCCCCGGTGAGCACCTGGCCGCGCACCACCACCCCGGCGCCGCAACCGGTGCCGAGGATGACCCCGAACACCACTTCGGCCCCCGCCGCCGCGCCATCCACCGCTTCCGACAGGGCGAAACAGTTGGCATCGTTGGCCATGCGGATTTTTCGACCCAGGCGATCTTCCAGATCGCGGCGCAAGGGCCGACCGATCAGACAGGTGGAATTGGCGTTTTTGATCAGGCCGGTGACGCGCGATTCGGCACCGGGCATGCCGATGCCGACACTGGCTTGCGCGGCCATCTCGCCTTCCGCCCAGGCCACCAGGCCGACCACCGCGTCGAGGGTGGCAGCGTAATCTCCCCGCGGGGTGGGAACACGGCGGCGCGGCAATTCGCCGCCGTCCGCGGCGAAGGCGGCAATTTCTATTTTCGTGCCGCCAAGGTCTATGCCGATGCGGGGTGTCATGAAATGGAAATGCCAGGGTCGTTAGGCCGGGAAATCGCCGACCCGCGCGGGGCTCAAATTTCGAGTTGTGTGCCGAGTTCCACCACCCGGTTGGCGGGAATGCGGAAGAAGGTCATGGGGCTGGCGGCGTTGCGCGCCATGGCGACGAACAGATATTCGCGCCACAGCGCCATGCCCTTGCCGCTGTTGGGTATCAGGTTTTCCCGGCTGAAGAAGAAGGTGGTGTCCATCAGGTCGAAATCCATGCCGCAGGGACAGGCGGCCAGGGCCTGGGGGATGTCGATGTTGTCCATGAAGCCGTAACGGATGACCACGTGATAGAAACTGTCGGACAGCTTTTCCATGGTCAGACGGCCATCGGCGGGCACATAGGGAATTTCGGCATAGCGCACGTTGAGGATCACCACCCGCTCGTGCAGCACCTTGTTGTGCTTGAGATTGTGCAGCAGGGCGGAGGGCACTCCCTTGGCGTCGGCGGTCATGAACACCGAGGTGCCGGGTACCCGAATGGGCGGGTAGGCCAGCAGGTCGGCCACGAAGGGCGCCAGCGGCAGGGATGTTTCGCGCAGGCGCTGCAGGACCATCTCGCGGCCGCGCTTCCAGGTCACCAGCAGGGTAAAGATCACCATGGCCACCGCCAGCGGGAACCAGCCGCCATCAGGAATCTTGACCGCATTGGCGGCAAAGAAGGCGAGATCGATGCTGAGGAAGATCAGCAGGCCCACCAGGGCCACGCCCAGCCCCAGGTTCCAGCGCACGCGCATGACCATGACCATCAGCACCGTGCTGATGGCGAAGGTGCCGGTGACGGCGATGCCATAGGCGGAGGCCAGGCTGTCGGCGTTGCGGAAACTGACCACCAGCAGGGCGACGCCGATCATCAAGGCCCAGTTCACGAAGGGAATGTAGATCTGCCCCGATTCCACCGCCGAGGTGTGGCGGATCAAGAGGCGCGGCGCATAACCCATCTGGATGACCTGGCGGGTCAGGGAGAAGGCGCCGGAGATGACCGCCTGGGAGGCAATCACGGTGGCCGCCGCCGACAGGGCGATCATGGGATAGAGGGCCCAGGCCGGAGCGAGCAGGTAGAACGGATTTTTCAGCGCCGCCGGATGCACCAGCAACAAGGCGCCCTGGCCGAAGTAGTTGAGCAACAGGGCAGGCAGGACATAGCCGAACCAGACCCACTGGATGGGCCGCCGGCCGAAATGGCCCATGTCGGCATAGAGGGCTTCGGCGCCGGTGATGGCCAGCACCACGGCGCCCAGCACCAGGAAACTGCCCACTCCATGCAGGGCGAAGAAATGGAGCGCGTAGGCGGGGTGAAGAGCG
>CAIXFP010000768.1 GCA_903918705.1 uncultured Pseudomonadota bacterium | reverse complement strand
GGCGGGCAGCAGGCCGTGCGGGATCTTCCAGATCTCCTCCGCGTGTTCGCGGTGGGCGGGATTGGTGACCACCATGTCGGCGGGCAGCCGGTGGGCGAAGTTCCCGACCTCGCGCGCCGTGCCGCAGGCGGAGGGCTGGCCGGTCAAGGAGAAGGCGCCGTTGCCGGGGGAGGCCTGGCGGCCGGTGAGCAGATGGTTCATGTAGGCCTGCTCGTTCACCCAGGAACCGCGCTGGTGCTGGTTGAAACCCATGGTCCAGAAGGACATGACCTTGCGGCCCTTCTCGCAATAGAGATCGGCCAGTTGCTGCAGCTTGGCCTTGAACTGGTCCATCGGCTCATCTTTATCGCCCTTGGCCACCTCGGCCACGAAGTCCAGGGTGTAGGGTTCCAGGGCGGCCTTGAAGTCGTCGAAGCTGATGGCCCAATCCTTCATCGCGGTGGCGGCGTTCTTTTGCTCCACCACCTCGCCTTCCTTCTTGCGCTGGGCCACGGCCTCGAACTTGTCGATGACGTGCTTCTGCTCGTTCTTGTAGATCTCCATCTCGGCGCTCGAGGCGAACTTCTCCACGTTCTTCGGCCGGAAACCGTAGCCGATGTCGTAGGGGCCAGTGGCGAACACGGTGTGCTTGTTGACGAAATCGTGGTCTATGGCGTCGCGCTTGACGATCTCCCGGGCGATGAAGTTCTGGATCGCCAGGTCGGAACTGGGCGAGAAGATGATTTCCAGGTCGGCGATGTCCGAGGACATGTTGCCGTAGGTGGTCAGGTTCACCACCTTCATCTTGTCGTGGGTGAGGCGCCGGTTGGTGATGCGCGACCACAGGATGGGGTGCATCTCGGCCATGTTCGCCCCCCACAGCACGGCGGTGTCGGTGAACTCGATGTCGTCGTAGTTGTTCTGCGGCTCGTCGATGCCGAAGGTCTGCATGAAGCCCACCACGGCGGAGGCCATGCAATGGCGGGCGTTGGGGTCCAGGTTGTTGGAGCGGAAGCCGGCCTTCATCAGCTTGGAGGCGACGTAGCCTTCATGAATGGTGTACTGGCCGGAACCGAAGATGGACAGGCCGTGGGGGCCCTTCTCCTTCAGCGCCCAGCGCATCTTCTCCTCCATGATGTCCAGGGCCTGCTCCCAGGAAACGGGCGTGAACTTGCCCTTCTTGTCGAACTTGCCGTCGGTCATGCGCAGCAGCGGCTGGGTCAGCCGGTCCTGGCCGTAGATGATCTTGCCGTTGAAGTAGCCCTTGACGCAGTTGAGGCCCCGGTTCACCGGCGCGTCCGGGTCGCCCTTGGTGGCGACGATGCGGCCACCCTTGGTGGCGACCATGATGCCGCAGCCGGTGCCGCAGAAGCGGCACACGCCCTTGTCCCACTGCCAACCCGCCTCGCCCGCCTTGACTGCGGCCTCAGCATCTTTGGAGAGCGGCAGCCCCACGGTGGCGGCGGTGGCGCCGGCAATGCTGGTCTTCAGAAAATCACGACGTGAAATGCCCATCTCAGCCTCCTGGCTTCCATCAACTGTTCAGATATGCCGGTACGGCACAGGTCTCGAATCCTTCACCATCCTCGGTCAATTCCGGCGGCATGGCTTCATAGGCGCGCTCGTCCTCGGCGAGATAGTGGTAGACCATCTCCGCCATGATCACGTCGGGCAGCGCCTTGATGCGCTTCACACCCGCGATCTCGGCATGGATGTCTTGCGCCTCCTGCACCACCACGATGCGGCCGGAGGCCACGTCCACCTGATGCACTTCCACGCCTTCCAGCGCGTTCAGGGCGACCACCACCTGCGTGTGGCGCTCCGCTTTGGCCATCACCAATATGCCCGATAAGTTCACTGTCCGACTCCCAGGGTTAGACGTGGCCCAAATCCTGACCTTGATGTCTCTTGATTACTTTGATAAAGGTCAAGATTGATGCGCACCTGGCAAAAGACGCCGAATCACGCGGCTGCCGCCCAGCCCAACCGGTACCCCTTGTCGGACTTCTACCTTGCGGCGGTAGGGAGGCCGAAGCGCCTCGGGTGGGCGGAGATGCCTACCGGCGCATCGGATAACGTGGCGCGCACCGCGACGGCGAACGGCCGCGCGGCGACGTTCACCAGTCAGGGGTTTGAGTGAGTAGTCCAAACCAAACGTACGTTTTCAACCTAAGCCGGCAGTTGAAACCGTAAGCCGTTGGGCAAAGCGCGGCGTGCCCAACAACCCGCCTATGTGTTGGGCGCGCTGCGATTTGCCCAACGATGACTTACCCGGCGGGTGACACCCGCTGTTCTCGTTAACGCAGGAACAGTCCGGTTTGAGGCCCCAATTCATCCTGGCAACCGCGGATTCCGGAATGACTCAGGGAAACAAGGGGAACACCATGGCGATACCGCAAGGCTCCAGAGCGCATGTTGATCAACTCGCCGCCGAGAGACGTTGCAGATGTTTGCCTCACGCCTCACAAACCCGGTTTCTTCCCCCGTGCTTGGCCGCATAAAGCGCGGCATCGGCAGCCTGAATCAGGGATTCGCCATTGCTGCCCGCGGCGGATAGCGCCACGCCGGCGGATAGCGTGACCTGAAAGGTTCGCGCGCCGACATGCTGGACGATGGCGGCGAAACTCGCGCGGATGCTGTCGAGTACCTGTATGGCCCCGTCGATCGGGGTGTCCGGCAGGGCTACGGCAAATTCCTCGCCGCCGTAGCGGCCGATCACATCGCCGCCACGCAGGCGCTGCTTGAGTAGCCGGGACAGGCTTTTGATGACCTGGTCGCCGGCCGGATGGCCGTAGGTGTCGTTCACCTTCTTGAAGAAATCGATGTCGAGCAAGGCCACCGCAAGCGGTTTGCCCTGGCGTTGCGCGCGCGCGGTTTCGCTCCGCAGGCGTTCCTTGAAATTGGTGTGGTTCAGCAATCCGGTAAGACTGTCACGCACCATCAGGGCGCGCAGGGCGCGGTAGCGGATCACCCGGGCCCGGATCGCGGCAATCAGATGTTCCGGCTCGATCGGCTTTTGCAGGAACTCGTCGCCACCCAGGCTCATGGCTTCGCGCTGCCGGGCCATGTCGCTCTCCGCGGAGAGGAAGACGATGGGAATCGACAGATAGGCGCTCTGCTGCCGGATGACCGCGGCGATTTCCTGGCCCGAGGCGCCCGGCATGTTCATGTCCAGCAGGATCAGTTCCGGCGGCTGTTCATCAAGCGTTTCGAGGGTCTTGAGGGGGTCGGTGACCACTTGGGTGATGAAGCCGGCCTCATTCAGGTGCGCCGCATAGAAAGCGGCGAGGGCCGGCGAATCTTCGACAATGAGGACACGGCTGGCTTCCGCCTGGGGCGGCGCGGTAAGGCGATCCAGGGTGTCGAGCAGCACGGCGGTATCCAGCGGATGGCTGAGGTAGGCCTGGCAGCCCATGCGCACCGCCGCCAGACGGGCCGCGATGGTTCCCTCGCCGGCGACGCAGAGCATGGGATGACGCGCGGCCAGCGCGCTCAGTGCCGACCTGTCGGCGCCACTCAATTGCCCGACCGCGCCGAACTCGATCAGGGCGACGGAGGGCGCGCGCGCCTGGGCGGCAAGCAAGGCGGCGATGGAGTCGAACGCTTCCGCCATATAGCCGTAGTGGCCAAGCTGGGCCGCTGCGTCCTGGAGATCTCTCGAAGTGGCTGGCCAGAGATATATGGTTTTGCCATCTGGGGCTGCTACTTGCATGGGATAAACCCTTTCCAAATCGAAAGTGAAGTGGGTTGGGCACGCCGCGATTTGCCCAACCTGCGTACTACGTACTCGGCCCGCGGACTCGCGGACGGGTTGCGGACGGCGGAACCACGCGCCAGCCACCTACCCGTTGATCTGTTCCAGGTATTCCTGAATGCGATCCGGGCGACCGGCGCGAATGAGCTTCCTCGCCAGCGGCGCCAGATTGCGGACATGGCTGCGCAGCACCTGCTGCTTCACCGTGAGGATGTGGGCCGGGTGCATGGAGAAGCGGGTCAGGCCCATGCCCAGCAGCAGCCGGGTGAGCTTGGGGTCGCCGGCCATCTCGCCGCAGACGGAAACCGGTTTGCCCAGCTTGATGCCGACCTTGAGGGTGTGCTCGATCAGCAGCAGGACCGAAGGGTGCAAGGGGTCGTAAAGGTGGGCCACGGTGTCGTCGGTGCGGTCGATGGCCAGGGAGTACTGGATCAGGTCGTTGGTGCCCAGGGAAAGGAAATCCAGCTTCTTGGCAAACCATTCCGCCGACAGCGCGGCGGCGGGCACCTCGATCATCCCGCCGATGGGGGTTTCCTCGTCGAACGGAACGCCTTCCATGCGCAGCATGCCGCGCGCCGCGCCGATCAGGGCCAGGGCCTGATCCAGTTCGGTAAGGCTGGTCAGCATGGGCAGCAGGATCTTGATCTGGCCGTAATGGCTGGCGCGCAACAGGGCCCGGATCTGGCTGATGAAGATTTGCGGCTCCGCCAGGCACAGGCGGATGGCGCGGCGGCCCAGGGCCGGGTTGACGCTGGTTTCGTGGAGCCAGCGCACGGATTTGTCGGCGCCCACGTCGAGGGTACGGATCACTACGCCACGCCCCACCATTTCCCGCGCCACGTGGCGGTAGGCCTCGAACTGCTCCTCCTCGGAGGGCAGGTCGTCGCGGTTGAGGAACAGGAATTCACTGCGGAACAGGCCGATGCCGCTGGCGTTCTCGCCCAGCGCTCCAGCCACGTCGTTGGGCAGGTCGATGTTGGCCTGCAGTTCGACTTCCAGGCCGTCCAGGGTGGCGGAGGGGCTGGTCTTGAGTCGGCGCAGCTTCTTTTGGTCGAGCTGCCACTGGTGCCGGCGCAGGCGGTACTCATCGAGGATGGCCGAGTCGGGATTGACGATGACCACACCGGCGACGCCGTCGATGATCAGCCAGTCGCCGTCCTGGATCAGGGCGCGGGCGCTGTGCAGGGCCATCACCGAGGGCAGCGAGAGGCTGCGCGCGAGGATGGCGGTGTGGGAGGTGGTGCCGCCCAGATCGGTGATGAAGCCGGCGAAATCGTGGCGCTTGAACAGCACCATGTCGGAGGGGGACAGGTCATGAGCCACCAGGATGCTGTCGCCCTCCTCGGCGGGCTTGAGCGGCGCATGGCCGGGATGGCCCATGAGCATCTTGAGCACCTTGTCCGCCACCTGGCGCACGTCGTTGCGGCGCTCGCGCAGGTAATCGTCCTCGATGGCCTCGAATTGCTTGATCAGTGCTTCGGTCTGCTGGGCCAGCGCCCATTCCGCGTTGCAACGCTCGGCCCGGATGCGGTGCTTGGGCGCCTCGGACAGCATGGAGTCGTTGAGGATCAACACGTGCACGTTGAGGAAGGCGGAGAGTTCCGCCGGCGCTCCCTCGGGAATCTGCTCCTGCAGGGTGCTCATCTCGGCCCGCACCGCCGCCACCGCGGTGGCGAAGCGCTCCACCTCGGCGTCCAGGTGCTCCGGCCGCAACAGGTAATGGGGCGCCTCCAGACGATCCGCGGAATAGATCTGCGCCCGGCCGATGGCATAGCCGTTGGAAACCGCGATGCCATGCAGGGAAAAACTCATTCGCCTTCCCCGAACTTGTCCTCGATCAGGGCCACCAGGGCGGCCATGGCGGCGTCCGCCTCGACGCCGTCGGTTTCCAGTTTGATGCGGGTACCGCGGGCGGCGGCCAGCATCATCACGCCCATGATGCTCTTGCCGTTGACCCGGCGGCCATTGCGGGAAACCCAGATTTCGCAGGGGAAGCTGCTGGCGGTCTGGGTGAGTTTGGCGGAAGCCCGCGCATGCAGGCCCAACTTGTTGACGATTTCGATTTCGCGCTCGGCCATCAGCAGCACTCCGTTTCGTTGTCGCGCGGCAGGATATACATGATGCCGCCCTGCCCGCCCTGCACGGCCTTGCGGATCAATTCCTGAAGGTTGTCACTGCGGTAAGTCAGGGCCTTGAGCAGCATCGGCAGGTTGACGCCGGCCACGGCTTCCACCTGCTCGTGCTGGATCAGCCGACACACGGTGTTGCAGGGGGTGGCGCCGTAGACATCGGTGAGGATGAGAACGCCCTCGCCCTGGTCCAGGCGCGCGATCTGCGCCCGCGCCCGCTCCAGCATCTCGCCGGGATCCTCGCAGGCGGAGAGATCAAGGCTTTCCAATTGCTCCGGGCGTTGCCCCAGCACATAGCTGGCGCACTGGATAAGGCTGTCGCCGAGATTGCCGTGGGCGACGATGAGCAAGGGAATCATGGTGAGGCGGGGCGAAGAGGTCGGCGTATTCTACGCCGCCCGCGGCACCTTCGATGTTGCTTTGCATCAATCACTTATCCCTTTGAAGATTAAGGTCGAAACGGGAATCTTCGGGAGTCTTGAGCAGGCGCTTCCGGTAGAATCCGCCGCCTCTGAATAAGCATTTGCTGTCATGGCTACCGAGCGCATCCGCGAGATTCCCTATAACTACACCTCCTTCTCCGACCGGGAGATCGTCATCCGCCTGCTCGGAGCCGACGGCTGGCGCCTGGTGGAAGAACTGCGCGCCGAGCGCCGCACCGGGCGTTCCGCGCGCATGCTGTTCGAGGTGCTGGGCG
>CAIXFP010000767.1 GCA_903918705.1 uncultured Pseudomonadota bacterium | reverse complement strand
CGCGCCCAGAGCGGCGGCAAGGTGCGCATGACGCTGCGCCCGGCGCCCCACGAAGGCCTCGGCGTGAATTGCTACGCCTGGAGCACCTCGCCCCTGCGGCGCTACGTGGACCTGGTCAACCAGCGCCAGATCCTGGCCGCCGCCGTGGGCGACACGCCGCCCCACAGCGCTTCCGACCCGCTGTTGTTCGCCACCGTGCGGGACTTCGAACTGGCCTACGACACCTACAACGACTACCAGCGCCGCATGGAGCGCTACTGGTGTTTGCGCTGGATTCAGCAGGAAGGCTTGAGCGAACTCGATGCCACCGCCTGGCGCGAGAACCTGATCCGCCTCGACGGCCTGCCTTTCGTTGCCCGCATCACCGGAGCGCCCACCCTGAATCCGGGTGACAGAATCCGTGTCGCGCTTGCCGACATCGACCTGCTCGACATCGACCTGACATGCCGTTATCTCGCGCATATCACCGCCTGAGCGATCTGGTCGAGCCGCTGCCGTACGCGCCGCTGACCTCGGCGGATTGGGACGACCGCTTCACCAAGGCCATCCTGATCTCGGCCATCCTGCATGTGCTGTTCATCTTCGGCATGCACTTCAAGGCGGCCAACCCCAAGCTGTTCGAGAACCCCAACCCGCCCCTGGACGTGGTGCTGGTCAACGCCAAGTCCAAAACCAAGCCGCTCAAGGCGGACGTGCTGGCGCAACATAATCTCGACGGCGGCGGCAACGTCGACGAGGACCGCCGCGCGAAGTCGCCGTTGCCTGCCTCCGACCGGGAGCAGGTGATGAGTTCCGAGGCCGCGTTCAACGCCCGGGTGCAGGCCCTGGAAGCCCAGACCAAGGCCTTGATGACCCAGCTCAAGTCCGACTACAAGGTGCCTGAGCAGAAGCCGCAGCAGCCCGAGCAGCCGACCCCGACCGCCCCCACGCCGGCACCGCGCGACATCACTTCAAGCGCTTTGGAGATGGCGCGCCTGCAGGCCAGCATCGACACCCAGATGGACGCTTACCAGAAGCGGCCGCGGCGCATGTTCGTCGGCGCTCGCGCCCAGGAATACACCTTCGCGCAGTACGTGGAGGATTGGCGCATCAAGGTGGAGCGGGTGGGCAACATGAATTATCCGGAGGCGGCCCGGCGCAACCGCCTCTACGGCTCGCCGATCCTGACCGTGAGCATCAATGCCGACGGCACTTTGGAATCGATTCAGGTGGACCGATCCTCCGGCAGCAAGATACTCGACGCCGCCGCCGTCCACATCGTGGAAATGTCCGCCCCATTTCCCCCCTTTCCGGACAGCATGCGCAAGAAGGTGGATATCCTCGGCATCACCCGCACCTGGAGCTTTACCCGGTCCGACCAGCTCACCAGCCAGTAGGCGCGGCGCGGACGGACATGAAAAAAGCGGCCGCGGCCGCTTTTTTCATGGGGACGTATCTTCTCAGGTCGCCGCGTGGGGCAGAGGGTGGCTGGCGACATGGCTGTCGTGTTCCAGCCATTTGCGGATGCGCTGGGCGTCGGCGATGCGGCTGTATTTGCCCCAGGAATCCAGCAGCACGATGATGACCTTTTGTTCCGCGATCTTGGTCTGCATCACCAGGCAATGGCCGGCCTCGTTGATGAAGCCGGTCTTCGAGACGCCGATGACCCAATCCTGATTGCGGGTCAGGCAGTTGGTGTTGTTGAAGGCCATGTGGCTTTGCACGGTGCGCGCGACCTTGTGGGTGTGGCCGTGCTCGTGGATGCGCACCATCCGGGTCCGCGGCACGGACACGTCGTAGCTGCCGGTGCTGGTG
>CAIXFP010000766.1 GCA_903918705.1 uncultured Pseudomonadota bacterium | reverse complement strand
GATCTGACCACCCCGGAGGTGAAGCTGCCCGGCGCCAAGGTGCTGGCTTTCGCGGAACTGGCCGCCGAGCTCGCCGCCAATGGCCACAAGGCCTTGGTGTTCAGCCAGTTCGTGGATTTCCTCACCCTGTTGCGCGCGCCCCTGGACGCCGCCGGCATCGCCTATCAATACCTGGATGGCGCCACCCCGGCGGCGGAGCGCACCCGCCGCGTCGCCGCCTTCCAGGCCGGCGAAGGCGACCTGTTCCTGATCAGCCTGAAGGCCGGCGGCTTCGGCCTCAACCTCACCGCCGCCGACTACGTGGTCATCACCGACCCCTGGTGGAACCCCGCCGCCGAGGACCAGGCCATGGGCCGTGCCCACCGCATGGGGCAGTTGCGCCCGGTGACGGTGTACCGCCTGGTGGGCAAGGGCACCATCGAGGAGCGCATCGTCGACCTGCACCACGACAAGCGCGCCCTGGCCGAGGGCGTGCTGTCCGGCGAGGAAACCACCGCGCTGCCGTCCAGCGAGGATTTGATTGCGCTGATGCGGGGGGATTGACCGCCACCAACGCGGCTCTGGCGCGGGTGGGCGCCGGAATGGGAGGATCCCCCGATGGGTGCTGGATTGGGGAGTGATGACGACAGGCTGTGCAAGCGGATCGGGGCCGGGATGAACCAAAATCCGGCATTTGAAACGGTAAGCCATAGGTTGGGCAAAGCGCAGCGTGCCCAACAACCCGCCTCTGGCCGACTTCCTCAACGTCGATCAGCCCCTGCCGCAAGGGCTGATCGTCAGCAACCTTCCCTACGGCGTGCGCCTGAGCCAGGAGGACGGCCTGATCGCCTTCTACCGCGCGGGTGGGCGACAACCTGAAGCAGCACTTCCCCGGCTGGACCGCCTGCCTGATTTCCGGCGATCCGGAGTTTCCCAAGAACATCGGACTGGGCGCCAACCGCCGCACCCCACTGTTCAACGGCCTGCAGGAATGCCGGTTCTACGAATACCGCCTGGTGGCGGGGAGCAACCGCTAGGTAGTTCAGGTCGAGATAAAGCTAGTGATTGGCGGAACATCGGCTATTTCAGACTGCCAAGCCATGACGCCAAGTTGGCGTGAACGTCAGCAATCGGGGGCACACATAGCGGGCAGTCTCGGCCATGATTGGCAGCACAGGCGTCTACGGCGACAGTCTCAAAGTCGACTCAACAGACTGTCAAATCACTGCCAAGACTTGTAGAGGAGTCAAGGAACATTCATAGGTCTGCAATTGTGACCTAAGTCAAGGTGTTCACGCCTTGATAGCCCACATAGAAACCCACCAACAGGATCAGGGCGCTGGAGAAATACGGCGCCTTTCGGGCGAACTCGCCGAAGCCGCTCCAGCGTTTGGCAATGTGGTTGACGCTCAGGGCGGCGAGTACGCCCGATGTCACCATGGTTAGCGCCAGGCCGATGCTGAAAGACAGGACCAGCGTTGCACCAAGGGCGATCTGCTTGAGTTGCAGACACAGCAGCAGCACGGTGACGGAGGCGGGGCAGGGAATGAGTCCGCCCGTAAGTCCGAACAGGATGATCTGCCCGGTTGTCACTTCTCTATTGGCGAAACGGTGGCGAATGTCGTTGGCGTGGGCCAGTTCGTGGGGGTCTTGGTAACCCGGAGCCGATATGTCCAAGCTTTCATAGTCCTTGATGGCGTGTTGATGGTGGTCGTGCTCGACGAATTCCACGTCATAGTCATGGCTGTGGTGCTCATGACCCAAACGCAGACGGGCGACAAACTTATGCGGTTCGGGAATCTCCTGCTCCGATTCGACGAAGCCGTCGCGCTGGATGAAGGTGAATAGCTGGCGGCTGCCGTTTGTCCGCTCTGTCTCGATTCTCACCTGGTCGGCTGTCCAGACATGGCCGTGTCGGCTTTCGTGGAACAAGCGAAAGCGTGGCGGTACGCCAGTCTCGAACACCTCCAACCGGACGATGCCGTGACCGGTGTCGATGCGCTTGACCTCATCGTGGTGGTGATCGTGGTCATGGCTGTGATCGTGAAAGCAGGTGCGCTGCTGCTGCCACGTCCGCCAAATCATCCACAGTGCCACAGCAACCATCAGCACGGCGGACGCTACTTGTAGGTAGGGCTCGCTCGTTTGCGCATTCCACTTCTGGCCGAAGTACATCCCGCCCAGGGCGATGACCCACACCACCGCCGTGTGAGAGACCGTTGCCGATAGTCCCAGCAAGACCGCTTGTGTCATTGTGCCGCGCACCGCGACGATGAAGGCGGCCATCATGGTCTTGGAGTGGCCCGGTTCGAGGCCATGCAGGGCACCCAGCAATATGGCGCTTGGAATGAACAGCCAGGCATTGCTGGCACCTTGTTGCAACAGGATAGAAAACTCGGTCATGGCGAGGCCCTAGAGATATTTTGTGATGGCTTTGAACTCGCGGATGGTGTCGTCCGCGTTCTGCGTGCCTGCTCGCACCGCCTCAGCAAGGCAATGGCCGATATGGTCATGTACCAAAGCCTTCTTGGCGTTGCCGATAGCGCTTTCGACCGCCTGGAGTTGCTGGGCGATGTCCAGGCAGCCGCGCTCTGCTTCAAGCATGGTGATGATGCCCTTAAGGTGGCCTTCAGCTCTCTTCAGGCGTTTGATGATTTCGGGGTGTGAGGTATGTGCCGTCATGCTAGGTATCCTATCCTGGGGGGTAGGATACAAGGCTGCGCTATGGAGTTGCAAGGTGACGTATGTCAGCTCAGAGCAAAAAAGGCGGAAATCCACGAATTTGGAAAGCTGACCTTCAGGGCCATCGTCCACCAACTCTTGGTGAACGGCAGCAACGGCCAATGAGCCGTCGTTTCAAACCGAGGCGGGTGACGCTGGTGCCCGCGGTGCATACCCTCATACGCCAACCGCTTGCCGGTAGCTGCCGGAGGGCGTGGGCGGCAGCTGCGGCTCGCGCCAATACGGGCAGGCGGCAGCATGGTGCCTCCCGTGAGGCGCCGACACTCACCGGATGAATTCAAGTAGGTGGCCGGCTTCTTCCGGCAGCGAACCCGGTTATCCGTGTCGATTCCTGACGTGCAATGCACCCGTCACACGGCTTAAACACCCTTCTCAGGTTGGCGTGTGGCAATAGCACAGACCGAAGGCGAAACCACTCTCGGGCTGAGCCCAAGGCCGACTCTGGCGGCCGCCGGGCAGGGTTACAATCCCTCGCACCTAACGGACGCACCCCATGGATAACGCCAATTTCACCGACCATTTTTTGATCGCCATGCCCAAGATGCTGGACCCCAACTTCGCCGGCACGCTGACCTATATCTGCGATCACGGCGACCAGGGCGCCTTGGGTGTGGTGGTGAACCGGCCCATCGAACTCAACCTGGAAAGCCTGTTCAGCCAGATCGGACTCGACCTCATCGACGAGCAACTGAAACAGGAACCGGTCTATTACGGCGGTCCGGTGCAAGTGGAACGCGGCTTCGTCCTGCACCGGCCGGTGGGCACCTGGGGCTCGACCTTGTCGGTGAACGACCGGGTGGGGCTGACCACCTCCAAGGACATCCTGGAAGCCACCGCCCGCCGCGAAGGCCCCGCCGAAATCCTGGTCACCCTGGGTTACGCCGGTTGGGGGCCGGGGCAACTGGAGGACGAGATCAAGCAGAACGCCTGGCTGACCGTGCCGGCGGACCCCCAGGTGATCTTCGCCTTCGCCGCCAAGGACCGTTTCAACGCCGCCATGCACCTCCTGGGCATCGACCTGGCCATGCTTTCGGAAGACGCCGGGCACGCATGAAACAGGGCACCGTCCTGGCCTTCGACTTCGGCACCAGCAAGATCGGCGTCGCCGTCGGCGATTGGGAAACCCGCATGGCCCACCCCCTGGAAGTCATCCGCGGCGAAGCCAACGACCCCCGCTTCGCCCGCATCGCCGCCCTCATCGCGGAATGGCGGCCAAGCCAATTGGTGGCCGGCCTGCCCCTCTCCCTGGACGGCGAGGAACACGAACTCACCCGGCGCGCCCGCCGCTTCGCCAACCAGCTCCATGGCCGCTACAACCTGCCCGTCACCCTGGTGGACGAACGCCTCACCTCGGTGGAGGCCGATGCCCGCCTGCGCGAGGCCGGGGTGAAAGCCGCCGGCCGCCGCGCCGTGGAAGACAGCGTCGCCGCCCAACAAATCCTTCAGGACCACTTCGACCATGCCCCTGCCCTCTCCTGAACAACTCATCGCCCGCCTGGCGGACCAGATCGCCCCCACGCTGGGGCCGGATCTGGCCCTGATCGGCATCCACACCGGAGGCGTCTGGGTGATGGACGCCCTGATCGAACGACTGGGCCGCAACCTGCCGCGCGGGGTGCTGGACATTTCCTTCTACCGCGACGACTTCTCCCGCATCGGCCTGCACCCGCAAGTGAAGCCGTCGGACATCCCCTTCGACATGGAAGGCCGCCGTGTCCTCCTGATCGACGACGTGCTCCACACCGGCCGCACCATCCGCGCCGCCATGAACGTCCTCTTCGATTACGGCCGTCCCGCCGCCATTCGCCTGGCGGTGCTGGTGGACCGGGGCGGCCGGGAGATGCCCATCTGCCCGGATTTCGTCGGCGCCCATCTGGACCTGGCGGAACACGAAAACATCGCCCTCAACCGCGCCGGCGACGGCACCCTGGGCTTCACGCTGGAGCGGCGCCCATGAAGAACAACCTGCAGCTGACCGACGATGGCCGCCTGCGCCACCTGTTGACACTGGATGGCCTGCCCGCGCGCATCCTCACGCAAATACTCGACACCGCCGCCTCCTTCGTCGCGGTGGGCGAGCGGGATGTGAAATCGGTGCCTCTGCTGCGCGGCAAGGCGGTGTTCAACGTGTTCTTCGAGAACTCCACCCGCACCCGCACCACCTTCGAAATCGCCGCCAAACGCTTGTCCGCCGACGTGGTCAACCTCAACGTCGGCTCCTCGTCGCAAAGCAAGGGCGAGACCCTGCTGGACACCGTGGCCAACCTCTCGGCCATGCACGCCGACATGTTCGTAGTGCGCCACGCCGCCGCCGGCGCCGCCCACCTGATCGCCCGCCACGTCGCCCCCCACATCCACGTGGTCAACGCCGGCGATGGCCGCAGCAGCCATCCCACCCAGGGCCTGCTGGACATGTTCACCATCCGCCACTTCAAGGGCGGCTTCCACAACCTGCGGGTGGCCATCGTCGGCGACGTGCTGCACTCGCGGGTGGCCCGTTCGCAAATCCACGGCCTCACCACCCTGGGCTGCCCGGAAGTGCGGGTGGTGGCGCCCAAGACCCTGTTGCCACGGGACGTGGACAACCTGGGCGTGCACGTCTACCACCGCATGGACCAGGGCCTGAAGGACGTGGATGTGGTGATGATGTTGCGCCTGCAGAACGAGCGCATGCAGGGCGCCCGCCTGCCCTCCGCCGGCGAGTTCTACAAGCACTGGGGCCTCACCGTCGACAAGCTGCGCTTTGCCAAGCCCGACGCCATCGTCATGCACCCCGGCCCGATGAACCGGGGTGTGGAAATCGACTCCGAAGTGGCCGACGGCCCGCAAGCGGTGATCCTCTCCCAGGTCACCTTCGGCATTGCCGTGCGCATGGCGGTGATGAGCATATTGGCGGGGAATTGATGAGCAAGAATGCAAACAGCACATGTCGAACGGTGGCCAATATGACGGAGAAAGAAACATTCGCAAGAGCGCTTGAAACTTTCGTCGCCGGATTAAAGTCACATATCAGTACTAATGATGGGCAATGGACGGTCAAGGGGTTTATTGACATTTTCAAGAACGTTTACACCATTTCATCCGACACCAAGATTGTCTCCAAAATACTGGAGATCCATCTTTTCCCTAAAATCATCGAGTTCGCGCAAACTCAAGGCTACAAGGTCATTCTTGCCGAGCATCAGAATTATTATCCGGACATATCGTTTGTCAAATCCAGCGATGAATCCGTAAGGTTTGCCGTCGACTTCAAGACCACGTATCGAAACCCGAAGAAGCCGCACCTTTGCAACGGATTCACCCTCGGCTCGCATGGCGAATATTTTGAGAACAGAACCAGCGGCAAGAATATACAATTTCCCTACGGTTCTTACTCGGGGCATTTTTGCCTTGGCATCATATATGACAGAGCGGATGGAGCAACCATAGATGAAACACGATCCACCACCATCAGTGAACTTCACTCCATCGCCTCGGTTGCAAGAAATTTTCAATTCTTTGTTACTGAGAAATGGAAAATCGCAAGTGACAAAGGCGGCAGCGGCAATACTGCGAACATAGGCAGCATCAACAACATTGTCGACATAATCAGTGGTCACGGCATGTTTTCCAAACTTGGCGAACACTGGTTTGATGAGTACTGGATGAACTATAGGAAGATCACCATCCAGGACGAAAAAGGTGGAACAAAAAATATTTCCACACTCCAGGAATTTGTGGAATACAAAAACGGCGATCTATCCTTGGTTGTAAAAAAAAGGAATGGTAAAAAATGACCCCCAAGGTCGGCATCCCGCCCATCAAGTCACAAGGAATCAAAACAAAGCTGGTCCCCTGGATTAAGAGCATCATTCCCACTGATTTCAATGGGACGTGGATTGAGCCCTTCATGGGCACCGGGGTCGTGGCGTTCAATGTTGCACCGCAACGTGCTGTT
>CAIXFP010000765.1 GCA_903918705.1 uncultured Pseudomonadota bacterium | reverse complement strand
TGGCTGCTGCTGCCTGCGCTGGCGGCGCTGGCCCCCGCCGCGCCGTTGAACTGGCCGGCGGCCAGACTGCCGTTGCCGTTGGGCAGCGCCGCCAGGCTGGCGAGGACGCCGGCGACGCTGAGGCGGATGCCGCTGGGCTCGCCGCTGCTCAGGGCGCCAGGGCTGCGCGAACTGAATTCGCTCGCCTGCACGCTTAGTCCGCCGCCGCTGGCGGCGCGGTCGAGGCTGTTGCCGGCGGCGGCGCTGGCGGACAGTGTGGTGGCTGCCTGGTTGCCGGAGGCGGCGGCACTCCCGGCCAGGGCGTCGCTGCCTTGCGCCCCGGCACCGCTGGCGGCGGCTACGGCCTGGGTCTTGACCTGCCCGGTCGCCGCCGCCAGGGCGATGCCGGGCTTGCCGGCGCCCCCGGCCGCACCCGCCGAGCCGCTGCCCGGCTCGCTCAGGGCGCCGCCCGACGCGGAGGCCTTGCCGCCGCTGGCGGGACGGCTCGCTGCCGCCTTGGCCAAATTGGCGGCGGCCAGGGGGTTTTCCGTCGCGATGCCGAGGGCGCGGGCGTCAGGCAGGTTGAGGGCCGGGGTGTCCTTGGCCGGCTTGCTCTCGGCCTTCCATGCCGCCTGCAGGACATGGGGTTCCCGCGGCGCTTTGTTGGAGGGCTTCTTCCTCGCCAGGAGCTTCTTCGCCTTGGCGACCCTGGCCTTGGCTTTCGCCACCCGTTGCTTCGGCTGCTTGACCGCCAGCGCGGTGGGCGGCGGCTCCAGCTTGACCTCGAAGGTCAGGGGCGGCGGCAAGGGTTCCGGTTGCGCCTGGGAGAGGCCCAGCAACACGCCCAGGTGCAGGGCGGCGCTGCCGACGACGGCGACCCAGTGGCGCGGTTCCAGCCTGGCCGTCAGGGCCGTCAGGCGGGTCAAGAGCAGACGGATCACTTTTTCGCCCGCGGGGCGGCGGCGGTAACGAAGGTGAGCTTGGCCACCCCGGCGCGGCTGGCGGCGGCCATCACCTCGGTGATGCGGCCGTAGGCCACGCCAGTGTCGGCGCGCAGCTGCAGGGTGAACTCGCCGCCTGACTTGGTGCTGCGATCCATCTCACCCTTGAGGCGGGCTTCCAGGTCGGGCAGGGTAATCTCGTCGCGCCCGAGGTAGACGCGGCCGTCCGGCTGCACGCTCACCACCAGGGCGGGCGAAGGCTTCAGCGTCGCCACCGGGGAGGTTTCCGGCAGGCGCACTTTCACCGATTGCAGGATGAAGGGGGCGGTGACCATGAAGATCACCAGCAGCACCAGCATCACGTCCACCAGGGGCGTGACGTTGATCTCGCTCATGGGCTGGAAGTCGGAATCCTGGCGGATGGCCATGGCGTTACTCCTTGTCGTCCTGGCAGGCCAGGCGCAGGAACTCGTTGGCGAAGGCTTCCATCTCGGAAACCATCAGGCGGGTGACCCGCACGCCGTAGTTGTAGGCGAGCACGGCGGGAATCGCGGCGGCGATGCCGATGGCGGTGGACATCAACGCCTCGCCCACCGGGCCGGCCACCACTTCCAGGCCGGAGGCGCCGGTCTGGGCGATGTTGCCCATGGCGTTCATGATGCCCCAGACGGTGCCGAACAGGCCGACGAAGGGCGCCGTGCTGCCGATGCTGGCCAGCAGCATGAGGCCGGCCTCCAACTTGTGCTGCTCCTTCTTCACCTGGTGCGAGAGGCCGCGTTCCAGCACCGCCTGGCGATCGCCGGCATGGGCCAGGGTGCGGCCTTTACCGAAGCTGTGCTGGGTGTCGAAGCCGGCCTTGGCCAGGCGTGCCAAAGGGCTGTCGGCCTGCTGGGCAGCCACTTCCGCCGCCGCCAGATCGGCCGCCTGCCAGAATTTCTTCGTGAACGCCGCGTTGGCCCGGCGCAACTGGAACTGTAGCCAGCCCTTGGCGAAGATCATCGTCCAGGTGATGAGGGAGAACAGGATGAGGACGGAGAGCGCCAGGTTGACGGCGTTGGAAGCGGAAAAATGGAACATGTGAGGCTCGCGCGGTCGATGGAAGGCGGGCGGATTATAAGCGAGTGCTTATGGATGCCGGCCAGGACGGTTGGCCCTACGGATAGATGTGGTGCGGAAGTGTGGCTGAACAGCCGTTCCCGGTCGTGAGGCCGGGTTTTCGCGCCCGGCCCGGGCATTACGACGGCGCTCAATGCCGCGCGATACCGTGCTAACTTCGTTCCCGTCTACCGCGTAGTTCGGCAGGCCGGCGACTCAATCCAATTTCGATAAGGACGCATACATGAATCTGGCACTTTCCCACGCCTATTTCCATTTCTCCCTGGCACTTCTGGTCGGGGTATCGGCCCTGGCGAGCGGCACCGCGGAGGCGGGGGGCAATGTCGCGGCGGGGGCGGAAAAAACCCGTTTCTGCGCCACCTGCCACGGCCCCGACGGCAACGGCACCCGCATGGGCGCGCCGCGGCTCGCGGGCAGGAGCGAAGCCCAGTTCATCCAGTCCATGCATCTGTTCCGGGCCGGCCTGCGCCTTACCCACCCGATGATGTACATCCTGACCAGGAACCTGACTCCGCAGGACGTGGCCGACATGGGGGCTTACTACGCCGCGCAGAAAATGCGGGTGGACGGCGCGCCGCCGCCGGCTGACCCGTCGGGTAAGTCCTGAGGCGGTTAGGATGGCCACACGGGATGCACCGCTCCCAATCCCGAAATCAAGGATCAAGGATCATGGACTGGCGGCGCTCACGACATGTCGCCGATCAGGATGTGGTTATCTGGTGGGCCACTCGCGGTTGCAGTGAAGGGCCGCGGCAAGCGGTTCCGCCACGGGTATCGTCACGCTTTGCGAACGCCCGCGTCCGGGCAAGGGCCACGCCTGATGCGCGAAGCTATTTGTATTGGCGCCACTCGATCGGTGTTTCGTCGTGGTCGCCGTGGGGGTGTTTTTCCCAAGCCTCGATGCTCGGCTTGAACAGTTTGGTCTGGACTTCCGGGCTCTGCAGGTTGTCCCGTTGCACATGCTCGCAGTAATGCACCAAGGCCCGCCTGACCCGGATCAGCAGGGTGTTCTCAAGGTGGAATTCATGCTGATCGAGCAGGGCTTCCAGGTCCTGAAGCGTGTGGTCGTTGATGCAATAGCTTACTTCCACCGCCAGTGCCCCAAGTCGCCTGACCTTTAGCCCGGCTAGCGTACCCAGCAGGTCAAGCGCGCGCTCGACCTGGCCGGGCGGCAAGGGGTGGAAGGCAATCTCTCGTCGTTTGTCGACGTCGCAAGGCGTCGACACGGGCTACTCCTTGCGACCTTGCAGGAGATTGGCACCTTTGAGCAGGATCAGCGCCTGATTGACCTGATAGTCGCTTTTGCTGACGATCTCGCCCGGTTCCAGTGCCGGCTTGCCCTTGCCCCCCTTGGCCTTGTCGTCCCTGGGCTTTTCGTCCTTGGAACTCTCGTCCTTGGGCGCAGCGGGGGGGGCCTTGGCACCGCCTTCGTCACCATCGTTGATCAGATGGTGTTCCAGATCCGCCTCATGCACTTCCATCTTGGACGATTCACCGGCCTTGGAAATTGTCGCATCCTCCACGATGATGTCCGGGGTAATGCCCTTGGCCTGGATGGAACGACCGCTCGGGGTGAAATATCGGGCGGTGGTGAGCTTGATGGCGGTGCCATTGTTGAGCGGCAGGATGGTCTGGACGGAACCCTTGCCGAAGGACTGGGTGCCGACGATGAGGGCGCGCTTGTGGTCTTGCAGGGCTCCTGACACGATTTCGGAAGCAGAGGCCGAGCCGCCATTCACCAGCACCACCATCGGCACGGTCTTGACCCAGGACGGCAGGTTCTTGAGGTAGTCGGATTCGCCGGGGCGCAGGTAATTCTCCCGGACGTTGGTCAAGCGCATCTTGGCATCCTCGGTGCGACCGTCGGTATAGACCACCAGATCGCCAGGCTTGAGGAAGGCCCCCGACACGGATACCGCGGTATTGAGCAAGCCCCCCGGATCGTTGCGCAAATCCAGTACCAGACCCTTTAGGGCTCCCTTGTTCTGTTCGGACAAATCCTTCAGGGCATCCACCAGGTTTTCACCGGTGTGCTCCTGGAACTGGGTAATGCGCACGTAACCGAAATCGGGCTCCAGCAACTTGTACTTGACGCTCTTGATCTTGATGACCGCTCGGGAGAGGGTCAGGGTGAGCGGCTTGGTTTCACCCTTGCGAATGATGGTGAGAGTGATGTCGGTGCCCGGTTTGCCGCGCATCCGCTTGACCGCATCGTTCAGGGTCATGCCCTTTACCGGAGTGTCATCCAGCTTGATGATCAGATCTCCGGATTTCACGCCGGCCTTGAAAGCGGGGGTGTCCTCGATGGGAGAGACCACCTTGACGAAGCCATCCTCCATGCCCACTTCGATGCCGAGCCCGCCGAACTCGCCCTGAGTGCCGACCTGAAGTTCCTTGAAGGCCTCCGCGTCGAGATAGGCCGAATGCGGGTCGAGGCCGGAGAGCATGCCGTTGATGGCTTCGGTGATGAGCTTCTTGTCTTCCACCGGCTCGACGTAATCGCTCTTGATCTTGCCGAAGATCTCGCTGAATGCGCGCAGGTCTTCGACCGGCAAGGGCTCGGGATCATGCTCCGCGATGGCGGAGTAATTGAGGGTAAGCGCGGCACCGATCAGGATGCCGACACCCACCAGACTGAATTGCTTGAATTTGCTGGCCATAATGCCTCTGGCTATTTGAGATTGACCCAGGTTAGCGGGTCGAAGGGTTTGCCCTGACGGCGCAGTTCGAAATAGAGGCCGGGTTCATCCTGGCCTCCGGTGGCGCCGACCGCCGCCACCACATCGCCCGCGCGGACCGGGTCGCCCGGCTGTTTATACAAGCTTTCATTATTGCTGTACAGGCTGAGGAAGCCGTCTCCATGGTCGATAATCAACAAGTTGCCGAAGCCGCGCAGCCAATCCGCGAACGCCACCTGACCGCTACCCACGGCATGCACTTCCTGGCCTTGGCGGGCGCGGATGAACAAACCTTTCCAGGCCGGCCCGCCACCTTCGCGGCCCTGGCCGAAACGATGGAGAATTTCTCCGGCCACGGGTAGCGCCAGCTTGCCTTTGAGGCGAATGAAATTCAGTCCGGCGAGGCTGGCGTCGGCTACATGGCTGACCTTCTGGCCGGGTTTGACCACGGCGGCCGGTTTTGGTGCCGCGGCCAGTCTTGCCAGCCGCTCAACCAAACGGGTCAGGCGTTTTTCGTCGCGCACCAGGGTATCGATTTCGCGGCGCTGGTTGCGGATCTGCTCGGACAGCTTGTAAAGCACCTGCTGGCGCGTGCTTTTCTCGCCCTCCAGGGACTTCTTCTGCGCCACCCTCTCATTCCTGACCTGGCCCAGGTCGTCGCGTTGGGCGCGGGTCTTGTCCTTCAACTGGCCAAGACGGGCCAACGAAGCCTGGTAGTCATGGATGACCACGGCACGGGCGCGGCCAATGTAGCCGTAATATTCCAGGTTGCGCGCCACCTCGCCGGGGTTCTGGCCATTGAGCATCAGCTTCATGGCATCGTTGCCGCCCTGCACGTAGCGCGCCCGCAGGAGGTCGGCAAGGCGCTTCTGCTGGTCGGCGATCTGGCCGTTGACCGTATGGGTTTCGGCTTCCAGTTGCTTGAGGTCGCGCGCCAGTCTGCGTTGCTTCGCTTCCAGGTCGCGCAGGCTGCGTGCCACATCGGAGATGCGACGCTCGGATTGCCTCAGTCCGTCGGCCGCTTCCGCGCGGTCTTCGCTGGCCTGTTCCAGTTCCTGCTGCAGCGCTTCGATGCGCCCACGCAGATCCTTGAGTTCCTCCTGCTTGCCGGCTTCAGGGGTCGCCAATGCGGCGGACGCCAGGAACAGCGTAAGAAACAGGGAGCGGGTCAGCGCGGGCGAGTGCACGTCATTTGAATTCGATGAGCGCGTGGCCGGTCATTTCCCTGGGCTGCGGCAGGCCCATCAACTTCAGCATGGTGGGGGCGATGTCCTCCAGGGCGCCGCTATGCTGCATGCGCGCCTGGCGGCCGATGTACAGGAACGGTACCAGGTTGATGGTGTGGGCCGTGTGGGGCTGGTGGGTGATCGGATCCTCCATGGTTTCCGCATTGCCGTGGTCGGCGGTGATCAACACCTCGCCGCCGATGCCCCGCATGGCATCGACCACACGGCCCAGGCAGGCGTCGACTGCCTCCACCGCGCGCACCGCGGCTTCCATGATGCCGGTATGGCCGACCATGTCGCAGTTGGCGTAATTGCAGATGATGGCGTCGTACTTGCGGCTCTCGATGGCCTCCACCAGCTTTTCGGTCACTTCGAAGGCATTCATCTCCGGCTTGAGGTCATAGGTCGCCACCTTCGGCGACTGCACCATGATACGGTCCTCGCCGGCGTAGACCGTTTCCTCGCCCCCATTGAAGAAGTAGGTGACATGGGGGTATTTCTCGGTTTCCGCGATGCGCAACTGGCGCAGGCCCAGTTTGGCGATGTATTCCCCGAAACCGTTGCGCACGCGCTCCGGCGGGAAGGCGACGGGCACGTCGAATTCCTCGCTGTAGCCGGTGAGGGTGCAATAGCTGGAAAGTTGGGGCACGAATTCGCGCTCGAAACCCTTGAACTCCGGCTCGATAAAGGCCTTGGTGATTTCTCTCGCTCGATCGGAGCGGAAATTCATGAACACGATGGCATCGCCGTCGTGCATGCGCACGGCTTCGCCACCAGGCGGGACGATGACGGTGGGTTTCACGAATTCGTCACCCTCGCCACGCGCGTAGGCCATTTCCAGGCCCGACTCGGCGCTGGGCGCCTGAAATTCGGCGCGGCCCAGAGTGACCAGATCGAAAGCGGGCTTCACCCGCTCCCAGCGCTTGTCCCGGTCCATGGCGTAATAGCGGCCGACGATACTGGCGATTCTGCCGCTGCGCAGACCGTCCATCTTGTCCTGCAGGCAGCGGATGTAGGCTTGAGCACTCCTTGGTGGGGTGTCGCGGCCATCCAGAAATGCATGCACATAGACCTTGGACAGGCCCGCGTGCAGGGCCATGTCGAGCATGGCGTGGATGTGGTTTTCGTGGCTATGGACGCCGCCATCGGAAAGCAGGCCGAAGATGTGCAGGGCACAGCCATTGGCCTTGAGCTTGGCGATGACTTCGTTGAGCGCCAGGTTACTGGTGAAATGGCCGTTGCGGATGGCCATGTCGATACGGGTGAACTCCTGGTACACCACACGGCCAGCGCCGATGTTGAGGTGGCCCACTTCGGAATTGCCCATCTGGCCTTCCGGCAGGCCCACCGCGGATTCGGAGGCTTGAATCAGGGTGTGTGGATGGCTTTTCCAGAGGTGATCGAAATTCGGCTTGTAGGCAGCGGTGATGGCGTTATGGGCGTCGGCATGGCGGCAGCCGTAACCATCGAGGATGATGAGCAGTACGGGTTTTATGGAGGCAGGAGGCATCAGCGGATTTTATCGTCTATAACGGGTTTTTTCATCGCGTATTTTAGTATATTTGAATACTTTATGGACTATACTGACGCGCTTATATCAATGCGTATTTATGCGAACCGGTACCACGGAGCCCACAATGATTACCGAGTCCACCGAACTCATCGACAAGGACGAGCACATC
>CAIXFP010000764.1 GCA_903918705.1 uncultured Pseudomonadota bacterium | reverse complement strand
CTCCGGCGGGCAGAAGCCGGTGAAACCGGATTGCAGCAGGTTCAGGCCGATGAAGGCGGTGAACCAGAGCCAGGACATGTGGCTCAGGTCAATCTGTCCGGTGTACTGGGCCAGCCCCAGGGAAAGCAGGACCATGAATCCGGCCAGGATGCGCATGATGCGTTCGATCGTCATTGGAAGGGCCTTGTTGAGAGTTGAGAGAGGAGAGTCGGGAGGGGAGCCGATCTCTCGGCTCACCACTCGCTACTCTCGACGGGTGTTTCGTTGCCACAGGAAATACAACAGCGGGATGACCACCAGGGTCAGCGCGGTGGACGCGAAGGTACCGAAGATCAGGCTGACCGCCAAGCCACCGAACACCGGGTCGGTGATCATGATGGCGGAACCCAGGATGATGGCCAGGGCCGTCAGCAGGATCGGACGGAAGCGCACGGCGCCGGCCTCGATCACGGCCTGTTCCAGGCCGTAGCCCTGCTGGCGGTAGTCGAGGATGAAGTCGATCAGCAACAGGGAGTTGCGCACCACGATGCCGGCTAGCGCGATCACGCCGATCATGGAGGTGGCGGTGAAGGCCTGATGGGTGGCCCAGTGGCCGGGGAACACGCCCACCAGGGTGAGGGGGATGGCGCCCATGACCACCACCGGCAGCATGAACGACTTGTAATAGCCCACCAGCACCAGGTAGATCAGGATCAGCGCGACGATGAAGGCCGAGCCCAGGTCGCGGAACACGTCCAGGGTCAATCGCATCTCGCCGCCCCAGAGCAGTGTGTTCTGCACCACGTCTTTCGGACTGGCCTGGGTGAAACCCAGGTTGCCGGTGTGGAATGTCATTCCGTTGGCCAGGGGCTGGCCGTCCAGCATCCGGTCCAGGGCCAGCACCGCGTAAACCGGGCTGGATTTGAGCAATTCGCCGCCCACCATGACCATGGCGTGCTGGTCGCGGTCGTAGATGGGCTTCACTTCGGTCACTCGTTCCACGCTGGCGATGGCGGACAGGGGCACCAACATGCCCTGGGCGTTGCTGACCCGCAGGTTCATCAGGGTTTCCGGCCCGGCGCGCAGTTCCCGCGGCAGGCGTACCTTGATGTCGATGGGTTCGCGGGCGCTGTCCAGGTGCAGGGTGCCGATGCTGCTGCCGGAAACGTAGTCGCGCAGCAGCTTGGCCACCTGGCCGGGGGCCACACCCGAGAGCAGTGCCTTCTCGCTGTCCACGTGGATGTGCCAGCTCTCGCTGTTGGCGGTGACGGTATCGTCCACGTTGATCATGCCGTACATCTGCTTGAAGGCGGCGTCCACTTCCGGGGCGGCCGCGCGCAGCAGGTCGTAGTCGGGGCCGTACAGTTCGGCCAGGATCTGGGCCTGGACCGGCGGGCCGGGGGGCGTCTCGTAGATCTTGATGCGGGCGCCGGGAAACTGCCGGCGCACGGCCATCAGGTCCGCGTCGAACTGCCGGGCGATCTCGTGGGAAGTCTGGCCACGGTGGTGCTTACTGACCAGGTTGACCCGGATCTGGGCCAGGTTGCCGCCGTGCTTGATCATGTCACCGCGCACCAGGGCGGCGAAATCGATGGGGGCAGTCAATCCGAGAAAAGTCTGGTAGTCGGTCACGAAGGGGTGCCGGCCCACCACCTCGCCCACGGCGCGGGCCACCTGGTCGGTGGCGGCCAGGGCGGTGCCGGCGGGCAGGTCCACCTGCAACAGCATGGTGTTGGTGTTGTCGTTGGGCAGCATCTTCAGCTCCACGCCCAGGGGCGAGAGGGGACCGTTGAGGCCGGAGGGGCGGATGAATTGCCAGGCCGGCATCAGCATGGCGCCCGCCAGCAGGCCCGCCACCACCAGGAAGGTGAGGTTGCGCTTGGGCGCGGAGCGGATCAAAGGCGTGAGCACCTTGATGTAGAAGCGCTGCAGCGGGTCCGGCTGATCGGTCGCGTCCTGGCTGGGCGTGCGCGCCAGTTCCTCGCGGGCGGCCTTTTTCGCCAGCCACAGGTTGGCGGCCCAGGGCACCACCATGTAGGCAATGACGATGGAGGCGAGCATGGCCACCGGCACGTTGAAGGGAATCGGCCGCATGAACGGGCCCATCATGCCGGTGACGAAGGCCATGGGAATGAAGGCCAGGATCACGGCGATGGTGGCGACGTTGGTGGGATTCCCGATCTCGTTGGTGGCGATCACCAGGATTTCCCGGAAAGGACGTTTGGAGCCGTGGTGCAGGTGGCGGTGGATGTTCTCGATCACCACGATGGCGGCATCCACCAGCAGCCCCAAGGACAGGATCAGGGCGAACAGGGTGATGCGGTTGATGGTTTGTCCTGCGGCCAACCCCACCGCCAGCACCACGAAGAGGATCAGCGGCACGGTCAGGGTGACGATGCCGGCCTCGCGCCAGCCCAGGAAGAACACCAGGATCACCACCACCGAGGCGATGGCCACCCCCAGGTGCTTCACCAGTTCGTTCACCGCCGCGTCGGCCTTGGCGCCGTCGTCGCGGGTCACGGCCACGTCGATGCCGGCGGGGATCGCCTGTTTCTTCAGGTCTTCCAGTTTGGCCAGCACGGCGTTGGCCACCACCACCGCGTTGCTGCCGGCCTTCTTGGCGATGGCCAGGGTGACGGCGGGATGCTCGTCGGCATTGCTTTTGCCGGCGGCGGGGCCATAGGCGAAGCGGGTGGTTTCCTCGATCTCGTCGGCGCCATCCTCGATTTTCGCGATGTCCTTGAGGTAGATCGGGCCACCGGCAGGCGCGGCGCCCACCACGATACGGCCCACCTGCTCCGGCGTGCCGAGGAAGCCGTTGAGGCGCACGGGCCGCGCCAGGTTGTCGCGCACCAGTTCGCCCAGGGGCGCGGACACGTTGGCGCCGCGCAGCATCTGATCCACCCGGTCCAGGGACAGGCCCGCGCTTTCCAGGCGTTGTGGGTCGAGCCAGACATTCACCGCCTGGGCGCGGCCACCGATGAACTGGGTGAAGGACACCCCCGGCACATTGCGCAACTGCTCCAGCAGGCGTTGGCCCACCTGGCGCAGGCGGAAATCGTCGTAGGTGGCGGAGGTCAAGGTCAGGGTCATGATGGGCACGTCGTCGACGTTGATGGGTCGCACGACGGGCAACATGGCGCCCGGGGGGATCCGGTCCATGTTCTGCATCAACTGGTTGTACAACTTCACCAGGCTGTCTTCCTGGTTCTCGCCCACCTTGAATTGCACGGTCACCAGGCCGAAATCGTTGGCGGCGTAACCGAAGGTGTGATCGACCCCGGACTGGGCGTTCATGATGGCCTCCAGGGGCTTCACCACCAGGTTCTCGATCTCGGTGCTCGATGCGCCCGGCTTGGCGACGATGATGTTGGCCGCCGGCACCACGATCTGCGGGTTG
>CAIXFP010000763.1 GCA_903918705.1 uncultured Pseudomonadota bacterium | reverse complement strand
AGCAGCGACAGCAACTGGGTTTCCAGGGTCTGGGCCGCTTCCAGGATGCGCTTGATGACCTGACCGGTGAGATCCTGGAAATCCTGGGCCATGATGATTTCCATCAACTGCGCATTGGTGGCTTCCGCCTGGTTCGGCACCTGCTTCAGGTAGCCGCGGGTGTCGCGCACCAGGGCCTTGAATTCCTCCACGCCCAACTTCTTGTCGAACAGGCGGTCCCATTTCCCCGACAGATCCTGGGCGGTGTTCCCCAGTTGCGCCTGGATCGGCTGGGCGATCTCGGCGGCGTTGAGGGTGCGTTCCGCGGCCTGGGCGGTCATGGCGGCGATGTAGTTGAGGCGGTCGCGGTTGTTCGGCAGTTCCTGCGCCATCTGGCCCAGGGCCTTGTCGTAGCCGAGTTCGCGCAAGAGGTTGTGGAGGCCGCGGGTCATCTGGCCGATCTGGGCGAACACGCGCTCGGGGCAGGTGCCGTCCTGGTTCTCGGCGCCGTCGCGGGACACCGCCAGGGCGATGCTGTCGAACAGGTCTTCCAGTTCCGGGGTATCGGCGGAGTCATGTTTGGGGGCGGGTTTGGCGGGCTCGGGGGCGACCGCGTAGGCGATGCTGTCGAACAGGGCTTCCAGTTCCGGGTTGTCGTCGCTCATTTTCGTTTCCTCAGTCGGCCCGGATTACATGCCGTATTTTTCGAAAATCTTGCCCATCTTCTCTTCCAGCGTGCCGGCGGTGAAGGGCTTGACGATGTAGCCGGAGGCGCCGCTCTGGGCCGCCTCGATGATGTTTTCCTTCTTCGCCTCGGCGGTGATCATCAGCACCGGCAGGTGTTTCAGGCCGGCGTCGGCGCGTATCGCCTTGAGCAGTTCGATGCCGGTCATGTTGGGCATGTTCCAGTCGGTGACCACGAACTGGAAGTTGCCGCCCTTGAGCTTCTGCAGGGCGACTACGCCGTCCTCGGCTTCGTCCACGTTGGTGTAGCCCAATTCCTTCAGCAGGTTGCGCACGATCCTGCGCATGGTGGAAAAGTCGTCCACCACCAGGAATTTGAGATTCTTGTCGGCCATGTAGTCCTCTCTCTTTTGGGGAATCGCCTGATTTTACTAACGCTTCAAAAAAGCCATCAGGGTATCCGCCAGCACTGCCGGGTCGAATTTGGCGACGTAGGCATCCACGCCGACGCGCTGGCCCATGGTGCGGTTGGCTTCGGATGACAGCGAGGAATGCATCACCACGGGGATGCCGGCGAAACGGCTGTCCGACTTGATGTTGCGGGTGAGCACGTAGCCGTCCATTTCCGGCATTTCCGCGTCCACCAGGATGAGTTGGACGTTGTTCTTCATGCTGCCATGTTCCGCGGCGACCCGCTTGGCCATGTTGGAGAGCTTTTCCCAGGCCTCCAGGCCGTCGTTGGCCTGAATGTACTTGACGCCCATCTTGTCCAGCACCGAGACGATTTCCTTGCGCGCCACCACGGAGTCGTCGGCGAAGAACACCGTCATCTCGCGCTGCGCCTCCACCCGGGGCAGGGTCGGCACCGGCTTCTCGCCCAGCACTTCCACCAGCACCCGTTCCACGTCGAGGATGGAGACCAGGCGACCGTCGTCCAGTTCGGTGATGGCGGTGATCATGCCGTCCTGGCCGGCCAGCATATTTTCCGGCGGCTTCACCTTGTCCCAGTCCACCCGGATGATGCGGTCCACGCTGTCCACCAGGAAGCCCTGGGTGTGGCGGGAGAACTCGGTGACGATCATGGTTTCGCCGATGCCCTGGGGTGCGCCTTCCAGCTTGATGAAGCTGGCCAGGGTGATCACCGGGATGATGCTGCCGCGCAGGGAAATCACGCCTTCCACGCCGGCCGGCATGTTGGGGGTCAGGGTGATGGGCGGTGTGGGCGACACCTCGCGCACCTTGAACACGTTGATGCCGAAGGTTTCATGGGTGCCCAGGGAGAACAGCAGCAGCTCCATCTTGTTGGAGCCCGCGAGCTTGGTGCGGGCGTCGATGGCTTCCAGGAGCTTGGTCGGTTCCAGCGGATTCATTTGAGTCCCCGGTTATTTGATCAGTCTGCCAAGTACTTCGGCGAGGCGGTGCGGCTCGAACTTCGGCACGTATTCGTCCACGCCCACGGAAATGCCCAACTGGCGGTTGGCCTCGGACGACAACGAGGAGTGCATCAGCACCGGGATGCCGGCGAAGCGCGGATCGGACTTGATGTTCTTGGTCAGGACATAGCCATCCATTTCCGGCATTTCCACGTCGGTCAACACGATCTGGATGAAATCGGACACCGGCCGCCCGGCCATCTCCGCCTGGGCGGCGATCTTGCGCAATTCTTCCCAGCCCTGGCGGCCGTTGATGCTGCCGATGCCCTGGATGCCCAACGCTTCCAGGGTGCGTTCGATCTGCTTGCGTGCCACCGAGGAATCGTCGGCGAAAAACACGGTACGGTTGGGCTTGCCGATCGGCGTGAGATTGGCGAACAGGTGGCTGTCGTCGATCTGGGTGGTGTCGGAGAGGATTTTTTCCACATCCAGCATCATCACCAGACGGCCGTCCTTGAGTTCGGTCACCGCCGTCACCAGGCCGCCCATCT
>CAIXFP010000762.1 GCA_903918705.1 uncultured Pseudomonadota bacterium | reverse complement strand
CTGTTGCATCGAGGCGATGGTCTGATCCTTCTCCATCACCTTCAGCTTGAGGCTATCCTCGGCTTCCTTCTTGGCCTGGGTTCTCACTTCGGTCAGGCCATCCTGCACACGTTTTTCCACGGTGAGTTCGAGTTCGCGTTTGGCATCGTCGAGCTCGCGCGACTTCTTGATCAGTTCGGCCTGTGCCTGCTGCGCTTCGGCCAGCTTTACATCCCTGGTCTTGAGGACTTCTTGCAATTCGACAACCTCGCGAGCTTTGCCTTCAAGTTCCGCAGCGGAGGCGAGCTTCGCCTTCTTGGCCTCATCCGCGATTAACCGTGCTCGCTCGGATTTGAGCTGTGTCGCCACCTGATCGGCGACCTGTTCATCCAAGGTGCGCTTGGATTCGGCGATCTGTTTTTCTTTCTCGCGCACGCCTTGCTCGCGCTTGGATACTTCTTCGTCCTTCTGAGCAAGCTGCTGCTCGAATTGCTTGCGCGTGGCAGCGATCAACGGCGCCGCAAGTGATTCCGTCAGCCGAATTACAGTCTTGCAGTTGGGGCAGGTGATGGTGGGTTCGGTCATGGTTTCTCCCTGATGCTGAAATCGGCTCTGATAATCACTGGAGTAGCCAATGTATTGCAAATAGCTGGGCGCCGGTAACAGACTGTGCCAGCTTCCCTTCAATGTCGCCTATCAGCGTATCTCGTCGCCGGTCGATTTCATCCTGAGCATCGAATAACGAGCGCCGCTTGGTGTTGCGTTGCGCTTCGAGGGACTTGATCGTTTTCTGCCCGGCAAGCTTCTCTTCCAAGGTCGCAGCAATGGTAGCGGCGCGACGGGCTTCCTTGATCTGGCGGTCGAGCTCCTTGATCTCGCGTTCCAGGCCGACCTTGAGGTCATCGGCCCAACCGTCTAGCTTCTCGGCTTCAGCTTCGAAAAAGCGGGCATTGCGCGCGGATATGGCGCGTTGGATGACGATTTTGTGATTATTGATCTGGGTTTCGAGTGTGCTTTCCCACATCCCTGGCCCCTCTCCCTCCATGAGAGGGGAGCTAATGCCTGGCAGCGTCAATAGCCTTGCCGCCACGTCTTCCTCCAAAGCCTTGCCGTCGTCGGTGACCGCCGCGAAGAGGAGGTGATCTTCCGCCTGGTCCAGGGATTCAACGCTTAATTGTGTCAGCGTCAGCCAGCCAGACTGGCCAACAAGCGGCTCCAGTAGAGAGACCTTGCCATCATGCAGACCGTAATCGAACCGTATCTCGGCAGGTGGTAGATCGCGCTGCTTGGCTTCGGTTATCAATGCTTCGGCAAGGGGATGGTTGAGGCGGTATAGGTGCGCTTCGCCGGATCGGCGCGGCAGCTCATACAAGCCCAGAGGAATGTCGGCTGTTTTCTCGGGGAAGGGCGAGGTCTTCAGATAGAAGGTTGCTTCTCCCAGGAATTCGGCCTGACCGTTCAGCTCGTGCCGGGTGAGCTGCATGAGCAGGCGCTCATAACGGTTGAGGTAGGACTTGGAATCCTGGTCGCGCACCTTGAGCTTTTCCCTGACTTCGTCGTCGAAGTGTTCCAGCAGCTTCTGCCGGGTGCGAGTCATGGATTCGTCGATTTCCAGGCTCAATTCGAGCTGAAGCTGGTCGAAGGCGGTCTTGATCTCGTCCTGCCTGCGACAGCGCTGGTAGATGGCCGCGATGCGCTTCTCGAAATCCACACCGGATTCGATGGCGCCCAGAACTTCGTCGCTGGCGCCGAACACGCCCTCGAACAATTGGAATTTTTCGGACAACAACTCGAACACGCGCTGGTCTGCGGCGTTCTTGCGATTGATGAAGTTGACCACCACCACGTCGTGCTTTTGGCCGTAACGATGGCAGCGACCGATACGCTGTTCGATGCGCTGCGGGTTCCAGGGCAGGTCATAGTTGACCACCAGCGAGCAAAATTGAAGGTTGATGCCCTCGGCTCCGGCCTCGGTAGCGATCATGATGCGTCCCTGCTCGCGGAAATAATCGACCAAGGCGGAGCGCATGTCGGCGGTACGCGAGCCTGTGACGCGGTCAGTGCCTTGATGGCGTTCGAGCCATCGTCTGTAGATCAGCTTTGAACCCTCATCGGTATTGGAGCCATTGAACAGGACGATGCCCTCGGCGAATGGACTATCGGCCAACAGGCGCAGCAAATAGCTCTGGGTGCGACGTGACTCGGTGAAGATGATGGCCTTCTCCGCGCCGCCCAATTCTTTGGCCTTGGCGAAGGCAACATGCAGGGCCTTGAGCAGCGCCTTACCCTTGGCGTTGTGGTCGATGGAGGCGGCAAGCTGCGCGAAGGCATCCAGGTCGGCGATTTCCCGAGAGATCGCATCTTTGTCAGCCTCAGTCAGGATTTCCAGGGCTTCTTCATCGGCCCATTCTTCGGCAGTTTCATCGAGTGCCTCGTAATCCTCATCCAGCTCGTCCGACAGCGATTGCTCCGGTTCGTGCTTACGCAGCTTGGCCTTGAGCCGGTTGGCCATGGAGGTCAGTGCGCCGGCAATGGCGAAGGTAGATGAAGCCAGAAGCTTGCGTAAAACCAGGGTAGTCAGGGCGCGTTGGCCGGCCGGCAGGGCTTGCAAGTTATCGCGTTGCAAATATTCGGAGACAAGCTGGTAGAGCCGATCCTCGCTGTCTTCCGGGGTGAATTCCTCAACCAGAGGCAGGCGTTTGGTATAGGGGATATAGGCAGTGACCTGACGGCGCAGGGTGCGATGGCAGATCGGCTTCAGACGTGCCTTCAGGGTCTGAAAGATGCGGTCTTGATCCAGATTGACGAACTGTTCACGGAAGCTTTTCAGGTCTCCGAAAGTATGTTCGTCGATGAAGCTGATCAGGCCGAACAGCTCCAGCAACGAGTTCTGCAACGGCGTGGCGGTGAGCAGCAGCTTGTCACGCCCGGCCAGTGCCATTTTCAAGGTATTGGCGATGACGTTGGATGGCTTGTAGACGTTACGAAGGCGGTGGGCTTCGTCGATGACCACCAGATCCCAGGCGATAGCATGAACATCGGCAGCCTTGCCGCGAGCGAACTGGTAAGAGCAGATGATGATTTCCGCAGCCTCGAAGGGCCGGAATTGCCCTTGCCGGATGGCGGCGTTGTAGGGCCTGGCTTCAAGTATCCGACAGGGCAGGAAGAACTTTTCGGTCAACTCCTGAAACCACTGCTTACGCAGGTTGGAGGGTGTGATGACCAGGATACGGCGCTTGCGCTCCGCCCACTTCTGGGACAAGACCAGGCCGGCTTCGATGGTCTTGCCAAGGCCAACTTCATCAGCCAGCAGCGCGCCCTTTGAAAGAGGCGACTTGAATGCGAACAGCGCTGCATCGACCTGATGCGGGTTGAGATCGACTTGGGCGCTCGCCACCGCGCCAGCCAGCTTCTCGGCGCTATCCGGCGGGAAGCGGCGTGTGAGCTCGTAGGCGAAATACTGGGCGTGGTAGTCGGTCAAGTGCACAGGACTATATCCACCCTTGATGGACCTGCATGTGGGTATGCCGGAGGGCGGGACTGCTGGCTTGAGTGTGATGCACGTCTGATCCCTAAAATTATGCAAACCTACGCTGCATTGCAGACGTTGTGACAACAAGCAGTGACAGGCAGTTGAGGAGCCGATAACTGCCGCCCAACTGTACACGACACGAAACCGAGCGTGCGACAACACCGAATAGGCCGACCTGGTGCCGTCCAGCACCGGAGTACCAGGTGATCATCGGGTTGGCCAGAAGATGACGGACTATGTGATTGCCAGCGGCAAGTTCGAGCGAGCCACCATACGCCTGCTCACCGGTGGCTTGTAAATCACCTGACTTGACCGCTATCCTGCCCTGACGACGGCGCGCGCATCGACAACGTCGGGGGCACCACGCACACCGCCGGCACCATAGAGAATCCGCCGCTACCTTACCCGACTCGGCCTCGATCGCGCCCAGCATGACCCAGGCCCACCTGGTCGAGTCCCAGAAAACAGGCAGCCACAGCAACCGGATCATGTACACCTGCCCAACTTGCCTAATCGCCGCCTGCGGCGAAACCAAGCGGAGGCTCATCTGTGGCGATTGCATCGTGCCACTCTCCGAAACATTTGAGCAGTCATGATTTCCCAGAAATCACACCCCCTGCCGTGGCTCGCACTTGGCGCCGCGTTGGGATACCTGGCCTGGCATCCCGAGGCAACGCAATGGTGGGTGCTTCCCCTTCCCCTGCTCTGGGCCGCCTCACGGACACGGCTGGCGGCCTTCCTGGTCTGGCTGGGTTACTACCTGGCCGGCGCCAGGGATGTGCCCGCCATATTCACCACCTTTTTCCCGGAAAGCTGGCCAGGATGGGGCGCAGTCATCTGGCTGATCCATGCCGCGCTTCTCGCCGCGCCCTGGGCGGTCTTCTGGCGCGCGAACGCGACTCCACGTCAGGCGGTCTATGGTGCGGCTGCCGCGCTGCTGTTATCCGTCTTGCCACCACTCGGCATACTGGGCTGGCTCTCTCCGCTGCTGCTCGCTGGCGAGGCTTTTCCGGGTAGCGGTTGGGCTGGGCTTGGCATGGCCTTGACCATCCTGGCGCTTGCGGCTGGATGTGCACGAAGACGATGGTGGGCCATTGGCGTGTTGTCGTTGTCGACCGTACTCGCCAGTCTGTTGGCCAACTCGTGGTACTCGTCCCCCAAAACTCCAGACGGCTGGACAGCCGTCGACACTTCGGTGGGGGTTTACCCGAAGTCGGACCGGGTTGCGGCCTACTACCGCCATCAGGCGGTAATAGCAGCCGTCCATGCCAAGCTGAAGGCCGGCGCCAAGGTCATCGTGCTGCCAGAGGAAATCGGCGGTTTCTGGCGGGCGGGCACGCAATTCTGGTGGCAGAGCACCGAGAAGTTGGCGCGCGAGATGAACGCCACGCTCATCGTGGGCGCTGATCTGCCGATGCCTGGACAGGGATACCGCTATGTTGATGGCGCCGCACTGCTGGGTGCTGACACTGGCACGCTGCATGGCCGCGTACCCATGCCGATCGGCGAATGGAGGCCTGGCCAGGAGTCGAGCGCGATACCGGATTTCTTCGGGCGTGGAACGACACGTTTTCACGGCGTCCCAGTTGCTACCTCCATCTGCTACGAGGATTTCCTAATCTACCCGCTGCTTCTGGCTAGCATGGACAGGCCACAAGTTATTATCAGCATGGCGAACAACTGGTTCGCCACCGACCTGGGGGGTATCTGGATACAACGCAGATCCATCGAAAACCAGGCGAGGTTGTTCGGTGTACCTCT
>CAIXFP010000761.1 GCA_903918705.1 uncultured Pseudomonadota bacterium | reverse complement strand
GCATGACGTCCATGGGATGGGTGGCGGCGGGCAGCTGCTCCAGCACCGCCTTCACCACCGCAGGCAGGCTGCGCAGGGATTGCAGCTTGGTCTTGTAGGCCTTCAGCTCTTCCCGGTTGGGGAAATGGCCATGCACCAGCAGATGCGCGACTTCCTCGAATTCGCAGACATCGGCGATATCCAGGATGTCGTAGCCGCGATAGTGCAGGTCGTTGCCGGTGCGGCCGACGCTGCACAGGGCCGAGTTGCCGGCGACGACGCCGGACAGGGCCACGGACTTCTTCGGCTTGATGCCGGGGGCGGGGGCTTGGGTCTCGCTCATATCGTCTCCTTGTAGCGCCGGCGCCTCGCCGGCGAGCATGGGTAGGTTGGGCTGACGCAGGAAGCCCAACACGGTGCGGTGATCGTTGGGCTTCGTTCCTCAGCCCAACCTACAGTTACTTGCCTTCTTTGAACAGCGCATCCAGTTTCTGTTCGAAGCTGTGATAGCCCAGGTGGTCGTACAACTCCATGCGGGTCTGCATGGCGTCCACCGCGTTCCTCTGGTGGCCATCGCGGCGGATGCCGCAGTAGACGCCCAGGGCCGCCTTCGCCATGGCGCGGAAGGCGGATAGCGGATACAGCACCAGACCCACGCCCACTTCGCGCAGTTCGTCCACGCTGAACAACGGGGTGGCGCCGAACTCGGTGATATTGGCCAGGATGGGCACCCGCACGGCCTTGCTGAATGCCTCGTATTGCGCCAGTTCGGTCATGGCCTCCGGGAAGATCATGTCGGCGCCGGCCTCGACGCAGGCGCCTGCCCGGTCGATGGCGGCCTGGAGCCCTTCCGCCTGAAGCGCGTCGGTGCGGGCCATGATGACGAAGTCCGGGTCGACCCGGGCGTCCACCGCCGCCTTCACCCGGTCCACCATTTCCGCTTTCGCGACGATGGCCTTGCCGGGGCGGTGGCCGCAGCGCTTCTGCATCACCTGGTCCTCTATGTGCACCGCCGCCACGCCGGCGCGGATGAGGGCGCGGATCGCGCGGGCGATGTTGAAGGCGCCGCCCCAGCCGGTGTCGATGTCCACCAGCAGGGGCAAGGCGGTGACGTCGGTGATGCGGCGGGCGTCCACCAGCACGTCTTCCAGGGTGGTGATGCCTAAGTCGGGAATGCCGCAGGAACTGGCGGCGACACCGCCGCCGGACAGGTAGAGGGCCTGGAACCCGGAATGTTCGGCCAGCAGGGCGGCATAGGCGTTGATGGCGCCCACCACCTGCAAGGGTTTTTCGGCGGCGACGGCGGCGCGGAAACGGGCGCCGGGGGATGTCAGGTTGTTCATACGTGGTCCTCGATGGTCATGCCTGGTTCCCCCCTTTACCAAAGGGGGGTCAGGGTACCGAAGGGTAGGGGTTTCATCAGGGATTGCTCCGAGGTTCGAGCGTGTGCCAACCTTGTTAAATCCCCCTCGATCCCCCTTTTATAAAGGGGGAGGAAAACCGTCGCGCTCATTGCGCCACCGCCCTGCGAATTTCCTCCAGCGCATTGGGGTCGTCCAGGGTGGACAGGTCGCCGGTCTCGCGGCCCTCCGCCAGGGCCTGGATGGACCGTCGCAGCAACTTGCCGGAGCGGGTTTTCGGCAGGGCGACGACGAAATGCAGCCGGTGGGGTTTGGCCACCGGTCCCAGCAGTTCCGTCACCTTGGCGATGCAGGACTGCTCCAGTTCGGCGCGGCCCGCGGCGCTGGCGATCAGTGCGGGGTCCTTCACGACGCAGAAACCTACCGGCACCTGGCCCTTCACCTCGTCATGCACGCCCACCACCGCCACTTCGGCCAGGGCGGGATGGGCCTGCAGGGCTTCCTCAATCTCCCGTGTGCCGAGGCGGTGGCCGGCGGTGTTGATGACGTCATCGCTGCGGCCGAGGATGAAGTAGTAGCCGTCGGCATCGCGCAGCGCCCAGTCGGAGGAGAAGTAGAGCAATTCGTGCTCGAACTGGCCGAAGTAGCTGTTCACGTAGCGTTCGTCGTCGCCCCACACGGTGCTGAGGCAGCCCGGCGGCAGGGGCGGCACCACGGTGAGCACGCCTTTCTCGCCGGCGCCGCATTCCTGGCCGGTGAGCTCGTTCACCACCTTGATGTTGAAACCGTAGGCGGGGAAGCCGGGGGAGCCGAACTTGACGGGCTGATGCTCAATACCCGGGAGCAGGGTCAGCATCGCCCAGCCGGTCTCGGTCTGCCAATAGTGGTCCAGCACCGGCACGCCAAGGCCATCGGTGATCCAGCGGGAAGTGGGTTCATCCAGGGGTTCGCCGGCGAGGAAGAGATAGCGCAGGCTGGACAGGTCGTATTTTTTCAACCAGGCCGGATCCTGCTTCTTCAGTACCCGAATGGCGGTGGGGGAGGAGAACATGGTGCTGACCTGGTGGTCCTGGACGATCTTCCACCAGACGCCGGGGTCGGGCCGGATCGGCAGGCCTTCGTAGACGATGCTGGCCATGCCGTGGATCAGGGGGCCGTAGACGATGTAGCTGTGGCCCACCACCCAGCCGATGTCGGAGGTGGTGAACATGGTCTCGCCCGGTTGGGCGTTGTAGATGTGCTTCATGGAAGCGGCCAGGGCCACGGCATAGCCACCCACGTCGCGCTGGATGCCTTTGGGTTTCCCGGTGGTGCCGCTGGTGTAGAGGATGTAGCTGGGCTCGTTGGATTCCAGCCAGGTGATGGGCACCTGGGCGTCGCTGAACTGCTCGCGCAGATCCCGGTAATCGACGTCGCGGCCGTGCCGCCATTGCATCTCCGGGTCGAGGCCGCGGTCGACGATGAGCACGTGGGCCGGCGGGCATTTCGCTTGGGCGATGGCGTCGTCCACCAAGTGCTTGTAGGGCACCGCGCGGCCGCCGCGCATGCCGGCATCGGCGCAGATGAGCAAACAGGGCTTCGCGTCGTCGATGCGCAGCGCCAGGTTGTGGGCCGCGAAGCCGCCGAACACCACGGAATGCACCGCCCCCAGGCGGGCGCACGCCAGCATGCTGATTACCGCCTCGGCGATCATGGGCATGTAGATCACCACCCGCTCGCCCTTGTCCACCCCCAGCGACCGCAACACGGCGGCGCAGCGATTTACCTCGCGGTGCAGTTCGGTAAAAGTGTAATAGCGCTCCTCGCCGGTTTCGGTGGAGAGATAGATCAGTGCCGGTTGTTCGCCACGCTCCGCCAGGTGGCGGTCGACGGCGTTGTGGCAAAGGTTGGTTTCACCCCCGACGAACCAGCGCCGGAACGGCGGGTTGGACTGTGCGAGCACCTGTTTGGGCGGCACGTGCCAGTCGATCAGTTGGGCCTGTTCGCCCCAGAATCCATCAGGATCACTGATGGAACGCCGGTAAAACGCCTGTGCATCCCGCATCGCTGTCTCCTCGGCGCCACGCCTGGCCTGTCTTGGCCGGTGTGTACGTGGACCGGGGCGGATTAGGGGGCCGGGTGACGTTTTTGTGTATGAAGAATATCAATTTAAATTATTGGGTGGGCAGGCGGCCCACCAGCGCGAATTCGGCCCGTCGCCGGGCCGCCGTGTTACACCGCCGTTTCACCGGTCTCGCCGGTGCGGATGCGGATGACCTGTTCCACCGAGGTGACGAAGATCTTGCCGTCACCGATCTTGCCGGTGCGGGCGGCCTTGACGATGGCTTCGATGGCGGTATCCACCATCGCTTCGGCCACCACCAGTTCGATCTTCACCTTGGGCAGGAAATCCACCACGTATTCGGCCCCGCGATACAGCTCGGTGTGCCCCTTCTGGCGGCCGAAGCCCTTCACTTCGGTGACGGTCAGGCCGGATACGCCCATGCCGGAAAGCGCCTCGCGCACTTCGTCGAGCTTGAAGGGTTTGATGATGGCTTCGATTTTCTTCATGGAAATCTCCTAGTAAGGGGCACGGTACTTGTTGGTGATGGGGTAACGCCGGTCGCGGCCGAAGCCGCGGGCGGTGATGCGGATGCCGGGGGGCGATTGGCGGCGTTTGTATTCGCTGCGGTCGATCAGGGCCACCACCTGGCGCACGGCGGCCGCATCGTAACCGTCGGCGATGATTTCGTGGGGCGACATGTCGAGTTCGACGTAGCGCTCCATGATGGCGTCGAGCACTTCGTAGGGCGGCAGGCTGTCCTGGTCGCACTGGTTGGCGCGCAGTTCCGCCGTGGGCGGGCGGGTGATGATGCGTTCCGGGATCACCGGCGCGAGGGAATTGCGGTAGCGCGAAAGACGCCACACCAGGGTCTTGGGCACGTCCTTCAGCACCGCGAAGCCGCCCGCCATGTCGCCGTAGAGCGTGGCGTAGCCGCTGGCCATCTCGCTCTTGTTGCCGGTGGTGAGCACCAGTTGCCCGAACTTGTTGGACAAGGCCATGAGCAGCACGCCACGGATGCGCGCCTGGATGTTTTCCTCGGTCTGGTCGAAGGGCAGGTTTTCGAATTCGTCGGCGAGTTCTTCCAGGAAGCTGTCGAACATGCGCTTGATCGGTTGCACGTCATAGCGTACCCCGAGGTTCTCCGCCAGTTCCTCGGCGTCTTCCAGGCTGATGTTGGCGGTGAACTGGGTCGGCATCATCACTGCCTGCACCTTCTCCGCGCCGATGGCGTCCACCGCCACCACCAGAGTCAGCGCCGAATCGATGCCGCCGGACAGGCCCAGCAGCACGCCGGGGAAACCATTCTTCGCCACGTAGTCGCGCACCCCCAGCACCAGGGCCTGGTAGGCCATGGCCTCGACCGCGGGGAGTTGATGCAGTTCGCCGCGGGGGGCGCCCGCCTCCAGATCGATCCAGCACAGCCTCTCGTCGTAAGCCGGAAACTGGGCGGTCAGGGTGCCG
>CAIXFP010000760.1 GCA_903918705.1 uncultured Pseudomonadota bacterium | reverse complement strand
TGGAACAGGGCCTGGCGTTCCGTCAGGGCGGCATCGACCTCCTCGTTGCTGGGCAGTCCATGGCCCTCCGGCATGCCGAGTTGCCGGGCCGCCTTGCGCTTGGCCAGCGCATAGTCGCGCAAGCCATGCTCGGCGATCAGGCGCGCCGCCAGTTCGGCCACCAGGGCCCGCGCCTGAAGGGCGCGAATTTCACGGGCCGCGGCCATCAACGGGCGCGCCGCGCGGGCGTGGGACTCGCATCATTCACCATGGCGCAACGGCGTCAGTGGCCGGGTGTCGACATGGCAGCCGGCGCCGGCGCGGCGGGCGCTGTCGGGGGCGATGCCGGCTGCGGCAGGATGTCGAGGGGGCTCTGGGGGGCGCCCGGGGGAACGGGGCCTGGGGGGATGGCGCCGGGAGCGAATTCCTGGAGGAAATACTCGGGCACGCCCTGCCCATCCTGCCCGCTCGCGCCGGTCAGCGGGTTCACCAACTGGGTGACGACGCCAGCGGGCTGGATGAAGGGCATTTCCGGCACATTCTTGAGGGCATCTCCCATGTAGCGGACCCAGATGGGCAGCGCGGTGCCGCCGCCGGTTTCGCCCGCGCCCAGGGAGCGCGGCTGGTCGTAGCCCATCCAGGCCACCGCCACGAGGGTGTGCTGGAAGCCGGCGAACCAGGCGTCATGGCTGTCGTTGGTGGTGCCGGTCTTGCCCGCGATGTCGTTGCGTCCCAGCTTGAGGGCGCCGGTGGCCGTGCCGCGACGTACCACATCCTGGAGCAGGGTGGACATGATGAAGGCGTTGCGCGGGTCGATGGCCGGCGTCGGGGCGATGGGGGCGAAATTTTCCAGGACGTGGCCGTCCTTGTCGGTCACCCGTAGCAAATGCCAGGGCGTGACGCGGCCGCCGCCGTTGGCGAACACGGCGTAGGCGGAGGCCAGGGACAGGGGCGTGACCTCCCCGGCGCCGAGGGCCATGGTGAGATAGGGCGGGATGCGGTTCATGTCGAAGCCGAACTTGGCCGCATAGTCATGCACGAACGCGGGCGTGGCCGCCTGCAAGACCCGGATGGACACCAGGTTCCTGGACTTCGCCAGGGCCGTGCGCAGGGTCATCGGGCCATCCATGGTGCCGTCGTAGTTCTTCGGATCCCAGGCCACGCCGCCGGTTTCGGCCGGGTCCACCGTGATGGGGGCATCGTCGAACACGGTGGCGGGGGTGATGCCGCGCTCCAGCGCGGCGGAGTAGATGAAGGGCTTGAAGCTGGAGCCGGGCTGGCGCCAGGCCTGGGTCACATGATTGAACTGGTTGCGGGTGAAATCGAAGCCCCCCACCATGGCGCGAATGGCGCCGGTTTCCGGAGACAGGGAGATGAAGGCGGTTTCCACCTGGGGCAGATAGGTCAATTGCCAGGGCGCATTGGCGGCCAGCCGCGCCACCCGGACCACGCTGCCGCGGCCCAGGCGTTTCTCGGCGGGCAGTTTCTCGGACAGGAAGCGTTGCGCGAATTTGATCTCGCTTGCCCCCAGGTCGATGATTTCGCCGCCGCGCATGCGCACCCGGATGCGGGATTTCTCCACCGCCAGCACGACACCGGGAAGGAAGCCGTTGGACTCGTCGCGGTCCAGCAAGTCCGCTTCGATCACCTTTTCCGCATCCGCCGGGTCGGCGGGCAACTTCAGATGGGCTTCCGGACCCGTGTAACCGCGCCGGCGATGAAACTCCAGAACGCCCTGGCGGACGCCGGCCACGGCCGCACGCTGATCGTTCAGGCGCAGGGTGGTGTAGACCTTCATGCCGCTGACATAGATCGAATCGCCATATTTCTGGTGCATGCGCAGGCGCACCAGTTCCGCCAGGTGGGGCGCGTCCGCCTCGAAATTCTGGGGCGAGTATTTCACCGGCAGGTGTTGCACCCGTGCCCGCTCGTAGTCCTCCGCGCTGATCCAGCCCAGCGCCTTCATGCGTCCCAGGACGTAGAGCTGGCGTGCCTTGGCCCGGGTCGGATTGACCACCGGGTTATAGGCGGACGGAGCCTTGGGCAGGCCGGCCAGCATCGCCGCCTCCGCCAGGTTGATCTTGGCCAGGGGCTTGCCGAAGTAGATCTGCGCCGCCGCGGCGAAGCCATAGGCGCGTTGGCCCAGGTAGATGTGGTTGAGGTAAAGCTCCAGGATCTCGTCCTTGGAGAGCGCGTGCTCGATCTTGATCGCCAGCAGGGCTTCGTTGAGCTTGCGCCGCAGCGATTTTTCGGAAGACAGGAAGAAGTTGCGCGCCACCTGCATGGTGATGGTGGACGCCCCTTCCTTCGCGCCGCCCGAAACGAGGTTGGCCAGCGCGGCGCGCAGCACGCCCAGGGTATCGACCCCGCCATGCTGGTAGAAGCGCTCGTCTTCCGCCGCCAGTATGGCCTGGCGCATGAACTTGGGGGTGTCCTTGAGGTGGACCACCGCGCGGCGCTCCTCGCCGAATTCCCCGATCAGGGCGCCGTCCTCGGTGTAGATGCGCAAGGGCTGTTTGGGCTGGTAATCGGTCAGGCTGTCCAGGCTGGGCAGATTGGGATAAATCAGCGCGGCAGAGAGTCCCGCCACGGCGGTGGCCATCACGACCAAGCCGGTGGCTCCTGCCAGGAGAAAGTGCCACCAACGGGTCATGTCGAAC
>CAIXFP010000759.1 GCA_903918705.1 uncultured Pseudomonadota bacterium | reverse complement strand
GCCCGCATGTGAACCACGTGGCGCCCGAGGGGGAAGACGACGAGTAGCCTATTTTGTCGCCAATTCAGTGCCCACCACGTCCTACCACCATCGCGCGGGTACTACCACATTCACACATGTAATGTCTGGCTCGGAACGTCGTGTGGCCTGCTTTCGAAAGAAAACAGTATTTTCCTGCATTTTTTCGATCTGCCAAGTCGTTACGGTTGGCAGCCATGCGTTTCCACCTCGGCTGCAACTCATTGAGTTGGCAAAGGATTTCGAAATGTGTGAACCCCCTAGCACTACCTTGGCACTTCAAAAGCGTGCCTGCACTCCCATCTGAGAAGCATGCAGACGGGAACATTTTTTACACTGCCGCGTGACGTTGACGCTGACCTTGACAAGTGGCTTGAGCCATTCCTTGACGAGACTGGGCGCAGCACACGGCGCAAATGGGCACCGCTGTATGTGCGGGGCCTGCTTGGGCCGGACGGGCCGAAGAGCATCCAGCCGATGGCGGCGCGGCTCGGACTTCCCGGGCACGACCAGTTGCACCACTTCGTCACCAGCCCGGCCTGGGATGACGCGCCGCTGTGGCGCGTGCTTGCCGAGCAGGCTGACCGGCAGGTCGGCGGCGAAGATGCTGTGCTGGTGGTCGACGACACCGGCAATCCGAAGAAGGGTACGGCGTCGGTGGGCGTCGCGCCACAATACTGCGGTGAACTGGGCAAAACGGCGAACTGCCAGGTGCTGGTCTCGCTGACGCTGGCGCGCGGCGAGGTGCCGGTGCCGGTCGGGCTGCGGCTGTTCCTGCCCGTCGCCTGGACCGATGATCCGGATCGCTGTGCGGCGGCGGGCGTGCCGGAAGCGGCGCGGACGGCGCAGACCAAGCCCGAAATCGCGTTGGCCGAGATCGATCGGCTGATCGAGGCCGGACTGCATTTTCACTGCGTGCTGGCCGATGCCGGGTATGGCAGCAGCCCGGTGTTCCGGCAGGGGCTGGACGAGCGCGAACTGTCCTGGGCGGTCGGCATCGCCTGCACGCAGCTTGTCTATCCGACGACGGTCAAGCTGCGCCCGACGCGCACTCCCACCGGGCGTCCGGCCAAACACCCGACGCCGAACCGGCCGCCCCAGACGGCGGCGGCGATGCTGAACAAGCAGCGCTGGCGGCGCATCTCCTGGCGGAACGGCACCAAAGGCCCGCTCAGCGCTCGCTTCGCCGCCGTGCGGGTGCGCGTGGCGGATGGGCCGCTCAACGCGGAGAACACACGTCTGCCGGGAGAGGAAGTCTGGCTGGTCGGCGAGTGGCGCGACAGCGGCGAGAAGAAGTACTACCTCGCCAACCTGCCGAAGCAAACCTCGTTGCGGCGGTTGGCCGCCATCATCAAGGCACGTTGGTCGTGCGAGCAGGTCCATCAACAACTCAAACAGGAACTCGGCCTTGGCGACTTCGAGGGCCGATCGTGGACTGGCCTGCATCGCCACGCGCTGATGACCTGCATCGCTTTTGCCTATCTGCAACACCGGCGCCTCAGGGCTGCGGGGCGGGAAAAAAAAGATGGACCCCGACGGGCCGCCCCCACAGCCCTCGCTGCCTGAGATCCGCCGCGCCATCATCGCCAAGCTGTTCGCTCCGCCTCCGATTCCTCATCGTTGTCCGCACTGCCATCGACGGATTTCTCAACACGCTTCAAAAGTGCCAAGGTAGTGCTAATACGGTTCCCGGGAATTAATTGCTGTTTTATGTTAATATAGATGATTACGTAATCCCAGATCGCAGGTCGAACGGAGGCTATCAATGATCCCGGTAAG
>CAIXFP010000758.1 GCA_903918705.1 uncultured Pseudomonadota bacterium | reverse complement strand
CGCCGGCCAGGATCAGGTGGCCGGTGCTGGAGACCGGCAGGAACTCGGTAACGCCCTCGACGATGCCGAGGATCAGGGCTTTGAGCAGGATGAGAGTGTCCACGGGTTCGCTTTCTGGATTATTTGGGGCGGCGGCATTCTAGCAGCAGCGCCTGGTCAGCTTGGCGGCCGCCAGCCAGGGCGCGGCAAGTAAACCGCGGGAAATGCGGCGGGAGCGCTGTCCCGTCCATGACCTCGGCCCCGTCACCCTGGCCGGCCGCGGGGCGTGGAGTTCTGGCGTCATCATGTCCTCCTCCGGCCGGAAATCCATTTTTTACAATGGCACGCCGGAGCCTCGGCAATCCTGGTACAACAGCCCGAGCGGCGGCAAGTCGCGCATCACGCCCCTGGCGCGCGGTCGGGCAAGTGGGCCGGCAGGGCATCGCGCTAACGTTCGCTGGTAAAAACCATTGACTCATCCCTGGAAGAGCACCGCGACTGATGCAAGCCCTACTCCTGGCGGCGGGACGCAGCACCCGATTCGGCTCCAACAAATTGCTGCAACCGCTGGCGGATGGCCGCCCTATGGCTCAGGTTGCCGCGTCCAAGCTGATGGCCGCCTTCGCCCAGGTCATCGCCGTGGTCCACGACGAAGAACCGGAACTGGCCGCCCTGCTCGAGAGGGCAGGCCTGGATGTAACCGTCTGCCCCCATGCGCGAGAAGGCCTGGGGGCCAGCCTTTCCTGGGGCGTCAGGCAAACACGGCAAGCGGACGGTTGGCTCATCGCCCTGGCAGACATGCCATGGATTGCGCCCGAAACCTTCCGCGCCGTGGCCTCGTCAGTGACCGCGCCGCATCTCATCGCCGCCCCCGTATACCAGGGGCAACGCGGCCACCCTGTGGCATTTGGCCGGGATTTTCGCGAACGACTTCTGGCATCGTCGGGAGACACCGGAGCACGGCATTTGCTCAAGGATTGCGCTTCGCATCTCATCCTGCTGCCTTGCCAGGATGCAGGCGTGCTGCGCGATATCGATCTTCCCGGACAAATTGAGTGGGAAGGCGGGTTCTCCGGAAGCGATGACGGCGATAAACAAAATCATGCTTCGGACCGGATTTAACTGATTGAAAAACAAGGCTATGCTTGAAGTACAGGCGAAAGCGCGAGATTGGCTTCGCCGCGTCGGTTTATCTGTAAAGGAGCATCAAGATGGCTATGCCCACTATCTCAACATCCGCCCAGGCCGTGGCGAGTTATACGTCCCAGTTGCAGGCCGCGCAGTATTCCAGCCGTACCCAGCAGACCGGGCCCAGGCACCAGAATCAGGGCGGCGCGCCGTTGCGCGGCGACCAGGTCACGCTGAGCGCCCAATCGACTCTGGCGGCTAGCCAGGCCGGGGGATTGCCCGCCGCCCTGCCCAATGCAGTCGGAGGGGTCGGCGCATCCCAGACTGTGGCGCAACAACAGGCCAGTAGCCCGCAAGCCACCCACGCCGCGTCCAGCAAATCGGTGACCCAGGCCCTGGAAGCCTACGTACAGGCCTCCCTGGTCTGAACGAAGGAACATCATGGTGATCGGCACCATCTCGCCCGCACAGAGTTCCGGCTTTGCACCCCGTGTGTTCGCGGGGGATGGCGTGTCGCTCCGGGCTCGGCATTTGTCGCAAGATGCCAAGGGAGGACAAACCGGCGGCACCGGTTCTTCCGGGAACGCCAGTAGCGCCCCCGTGAAGGATGTCCACGATACGGCCAGTACTCAACAAGCCAGTGCCGCCGCGGCGAGGAACGGTGCGCAGATCAAATTCAAGGACACCGAAGGCACACGGGTCATGGAAGTTTTTGACAACAAAAACGTCCTGATCTACCAGGTACCGCCCAAAGGGGTGCTTACACTCATCCACAGCCTGGACAAGCAATCCCAGGCGCAGTTCGAAACTATCGCCTGATCGGGCTTCACACTGACGGACGCTGCGTCGGTGCCCATTCCCCAATCCGCGCGGCCAGCCCCGAGTGGCGCCGCGTGGCAGCCTGGATGGCCCGCCCCAACACCCGTTCACCGCCCACCAGGGTCACGCCCTTGCGCGCCCGAGTGAGGCCGGTATAGACCAGTTCCCGGGTAAGCACCCGGTTGTACTCGGTGGGCAGCAGCAGCAGCACTTCATCGAATTCCGATCCCTGGGACTTGTGCACCGTCATGGCGAAAGCGGTCTCGTGGCTGGGCAGGCGCGGCGGCGCCACGGCGCGAAAACCGCCCTCCTGGTCCGGAAAATGGACCCTCAGCGCACCCGCGGTATCGGGCAGGACAATGCCGATGTCGCCGTTGAACAGTTTCAGCACGTAATCGTTACGCAGCACCATCACAGGGCGGCCGGGATACCACTCGGAGTGTTCGCCCGGGTCCAGGGCATGCTCCAGGCCGCGCCGGAACCAGCCACTCACCAGCCGGTTGAGGGCTTCCACCCCGCGGGAACCGGCGCGCACGGCGCAGAGCAGACGGAATCGGTCGAAGGCGCGGAACACGCTGGCCAAATCGTCGATGTCGCCGCGCAGGGCCGCAAGATAATCGGCATAGCCATCCTGGATGCGTCGCAGCGCCGCCACACCCGGCGGCGCCTCGTCATCCTCGATCCAGGCGAGCGAGGCATCCGAAGCCGTCCGCAGGAGGGCGATGGCGGCGTCAGCATCCCCGGCGTTGATCCGGGCCGCCAGGCGGCCGATGCCGGAATCGCCGGCGAAGCGGTAGTTGCGGGTAAGCCAGACGGCGCAGTCCTTCAAGCCGGTGGCGGTGGCGGCGGGGGACGGAGCGATGGCCGCGGCCGACAGGTCACAGAGGTCGGCCAGGCGCTCCAGGTGCGTTGCGCTCAGAGTGGGGTCGCCGCTCAATTCGGCGAAGACGGCGCCGGACTCGACGGCGGCCAGTTGGTCCTTGTCCCCCAGCAGGATGATGCGGGCGAGGTCCGGCAGCGCCTCGAACAGTTTGCTGGCCAGGGCCAGGTCGAGCATGGAAGCCTCGTCCACCACCAGTGCGTCGATGGCCAGGCGCTGGCCGGCGTGGTGGCGAAACTCCCCCGCCGTCGGCGTGGCGCCCAGCAGTCGGTGGATGGTGTAGGACTCCGTGGGCAGGCGCGCCTGGAGTTCAACGGGCAGATGGGCGGCGCGCTGGCGGATGGCCTCGGTCATGCGCGCCGCCGCCTTGCCGGTGGGGGCGGCCAGGGCGATGCGGCAATCCGGATCCTGTTCCAGCAGGCAGGCCAGCAGGTTCACCACCGTGGTGGTCTTGCCGGTGCCGGGGCCGCCGCTGACGATGGTGAGCCCGCCCAGCAGCGCCATGGCGGCGGCGAGTTTCTGCCAGTCCGGGTCGGCGCCGTTCGCCGCGAACAAGGCTTGCAGGCGCGCCTTCGCGCCGGCCCCGGGCGCCTCGTCGCGGGCGCCTGCCCGTTGCACCAGGCAGGCGGCCAGCCGGGTTTCGTAGTCGAAATAGCGATGCAGGTAGAGGCGGCCGCCGCCGTCCAGGATCAGCGGCATGGCGCCGCGAGCTTCCGGAGTGCCGACGATGCCCGATTGCAGCAGCAATTCACCCAGGCGCTCCGGGGTGAACTCCCGCTCCAGGGAGGCGGCGACTTCGTCCAACGGCACGCAGACATCCCCGTCGGCCAGAGCCATGCTGACCAGCCAGGCGGCGCGGCCGGCGATCCGGACCGCGGTATCGTCCGCCCCGGTCTGGCGTGACCAGCGCTGGACCTGGGTTGCGAAGCCCTCGGCCAGGGCCAGGGCGGGGGTGTCAGCGGTCATGCAGCCTCCCGTGTAGCGCCGGCGCCTCGCCGGCTTCGTAGCGCAAACCAAGTTCGGGCCGGCGGGGCGCCGGCGCCACACGGCCGTCCGGGCTGTTCAGCAGCGCGTTGAGGCGGGCGATGACGGCGGCATCCGGGCGATGCCGATACATCCCGGCCGCGCTGCCGTCCGCGTTGCGCCAGCCCGGGCGCACACCGCGCACGAACAGGTAGAGGACGCCGCCGAAGTGGGTTTCGTAGGCGTAGCCGGGAATGCGGCGGCGCAGGGTGCGGTCCAGGGCCACGCTGTAGAGCAGGTATTGCAGGTGGTAGCCGTGCTCCGCCATGGCGTCCGCAACCGGCGCCGCGGCGTAGGCGGACGACGCATAACCCAGGTGGTTGGATTTCCAGTCGAGGACGTACCAGCGTCCCTGATGCTCGAACACCAGGTCGATATAGCCCTTGAGATAGCCTTCCAGCGCGTTGAAGGTGAGGCGCGGCCCGCGGTAGCCGTAGGCTTTCAGGGCCTCGTTCAGATCCCCCGGCTCCAGGGAACGCGCCGGCAAATTGAACTCCATCTCGCTCAGGCGCCGCGCCAGGGGCACGCCTGCGAGGCGCAGGCCGTCACCCAGATCGGCCGCGGTCACGTCCCGAACCAGGCGCAGCAACATGCGCGACAGCGACGCCTCCTGGGCGGCTTCCGGCACGCCGGGCAGGCGCTGCGGGAAGCCGGCGAGGGCCTGGGCGATGGCGGCGGGCCAGGTGGCCGGGTCGCTGAAGTCCAGTCGCTCGAACACCGCATGGATGCAGTCGCCCGCCGCCGCCCCTTTCGGGAAGCGCAGGATGTCGTCCATGGCCAGGCCATCCGGCACCGGGCTTGGCGGTGCGAACACCCGCGCGTCGTGGTCGCTGGCCGCCGCTTCGCTGACCGCGCCGTGGCTCAGGCCGCTGTAGCTGCTCACCCGCCAGCCGGCCGGCATGGCGGCGGGCGGGGCCAGGGCGGCGAGGGACTCGGGAGCGGCCAGGCTGGGGGCGATGGGTGTGGCGGCGCTCCTGGGCAGAGGGGCGAGGGCGATGTGGCGACCGTCCGCCAGGGCGCTCCAGGCGGCGGCGATGTCGGCCGGGGTCAGCTTGTTCTCGAACCAGGCCGCCGCTTCCTGGCCGGCGCCGGCGGCCAGCCAGTTGAGCATGCCGCGGGCGCTTTCGCTGCTGGACGGCCTGCCGAAAGCGCCGCTGGAATAGCAGCCCGCCACCAGATAGCAGCGGTACACCGCCCGGGTCAGGGCCACGTAGATCAGGCGCAGGGTTTCCGCCGACGCCTCCAGCTTGATCTTCCGCTTGATGTCGGCCAGTTCCTCCGCCTCGATGCCGGAGCCGCGCCAGTCGATCACCGCCCGCCCCTCCTCGTCGTGGTATTCGTGGCCCTGCGGCGCGTCCCCGCCGAAGCGGGCGTGGCCGTCCCAGAGGAAGGGGCAAAACACGATGGGATATTCCAGGCCCTTGGATTTGTGGATGGTGACGATCTGCACCAGGTTCTGGTCCGATTCCAGGCGCAACTGGGCGGCCTCGTCGGCGCCCCCCTCCCGGCGCTGCCCCTCCAGGTAACGCAGCAGGGCTTCCGGGGAGGCATGGGTCACCGCCGCCTGGTGCAGACACTCGCCCAGGTGCAGGAAGTTGGTCAGGCGCCGCTCGCCGTCGGGGCGGGCGAGCATGCGCAGGGCCAGCCGCTCGCCGGCCAGGAGGCGGCGGTACATGACGCCGAAGCCGCGCTGCACCCAGACCTCGCGCAGCTCGTTGAACTGGTCCAGGCGTCGCATCAGGGCCGTCTCGTCTCCCGAGATCGCCGCGATGCCGGCGGCATCGGCGCCCATCAGCTCGGTGGCCAGGGCGGCCCGCGCCAGGCCCTCGCGGCCAGGTTCGATGATGGCCCGCAACACTCGCTCCACCTCCTCCGCGTCCACGCTCTGGAACACGCTGGCCTGGGACAGTTCCACGCTGCCCACCCGCAGCGCCGCCAGGGCCCGCTTCATCTCGCCGCCCTGGGCGTGGCTGCGCACCAGCACGGCGATGTCGCCGGGCCGCAGGGGGCGTCCGTCCAGGCTGACCTGTCCGGCCCGGGCGGCGTTGATCAGGCGGGCGATCTCGCCGGCGGTGGCGTCCACCACGGCGCGCCGCGCGGACTTCTTTTCCGGAGGTGCTGCGTCGGGCTCGTGTAGCAGCCACACCTGCAGGTCGCCGCGGGGCTCGGAGCCATCGCTGAAGGGTTTGCGCGGCTTGTCGCCATAGTCCACGTGGGGGTAGTCCAGGCCGGGCAGCAGGAAGGCCGCCGGGTTGGCCTCGAACAGCCGGTTCATAGCGGTGAGCAGCCCCGCGCTGGAACGCTGGTTGGCCACCAGGGAATGCTCCGCGCTGGCCTCCCGCTTGGCGCGCAGATAGGTGTGCAGATCGGCGTGGCGGAAGCTGTAGATGGCCTGCTTCGGGTCTCCCACCAGGAACAATGGCGCGTCGCCTGCGCCGTAGATGGCGTGGAAGATGGCGAACTGCAGGGGGTCGGTATCCTGGAATTCGTCGATCAGGGCCGCCGGGAAGCGGGCCTTGAGGGACTCCGCCAGCCAGGGACAGGCGCCGCCGGAGAGGCGCTCATGGAGGTTGAACAACAGGTCGTCGAAGGACACCACCCGCTGGGCGCGCTTCAATTCCCGCAAGCCGCTGCCGGCTTCCCGCAGCAGCGCGCGGATCAGGCGCAGGCGGGCGCGCTCCAGTTCGCCTTCCAGGGTTTCCCGGATGCGAAAGTAGGCCTCGGCCTGGCCGAAGAACCCATGGGTGGGCGTGACGCAATTCTTCCTGGTGCGCCCCGCCAGCCGGGACGCCCGGTAGAGCTGGGACTTCTCGCCGGGCGCGGCCAGGGATGAAGCGGCGCGGAACAGCGCCTCCAGTTCCTGGGCGCCGGATCGCACGCCGTCTTCCTTGTAGGTCTGGCCGTTGAGTTGGGCGAGGCCGCCCAGCAGGGTTTTCAGGATTTCACCGCCCTCGGCCTGCCAGGTGGCCTGGGCTTGCGCATAGGCGTCCTCCAGGGCGACAGCGTCCAGGTCCGGCGCCGTGTCCAGGTCCTCCGGCCAGCGATTGAGGGCCAGGGGCTTGGCCAGATGGCGCTTGAGCAGGGCGGCGTGGGAATCCGGCGTGTCGCCCTTGAGTTCCAGGTAGGCGGCCAGGGCCGGCGCCAGGGCGTCTCCCGCCAGGTGGCGGCGCCAGAAATCGCGCGCCGCCTGAAGGCGCCAGTCCGCGTCATCCCGCACCAGCTCCAGGGACAGGGGCAGGCCGGCGGCGAAAGGGGCGTCCGCCAGGGCCCGCTGACAGAAGCCGTGGATGGTGAAAATGGCGGCCTCGTCGAAAGTCTCCAGGGCCAGGTCCAGGCGCCGCGCCAGGTCGTCCCGATCCCGCCCCTGGCATTCCACCAGTTCCCGGAGCAGGGTGGCGACGAAGGGATCGCCGTTTGCCGCGGCGGTGGCGCCGCGCAGGGCATCCAGGGTCTCGACGATGCGGCCGCGGATGCGCTCGCGCAATTCCGCGGTGGCGGCGTTGGTGAAGGTCACCACCAGGATGCGCTGCACTTCCAGCTCCCGTTCCAGCAGCAAGCGCAGGTAGAGGCCACAGAGGCTCCAGGTCTTGCCGGTGCCGGCAGAGGCCTCGATCAGGTTGATGCCGTCCAGGGGACAGCGGAACACGTCGAGTTCGGCGGCGGTGCCATGGGATACGTTCATAGCCGCGAGTCGTCCAGGCAATGGATCAGGGCGCCGAACACCGATTGGGCGCAGGCCTCGAAATCCTCGTCCAGGGGATCGGCGACGCCGCGCAGGGCCAGGCGATAGGCGGGATGTTCCGCCTCGCCGAAGGGACGGCCCGGACTGGAGTTCCAGGTGGCGGCCGCCTTGTACAGGCTGCCCGAGAGCATGTATTGCCAAGCCGATTTCGGGAAGAAGTGGAGCGGCGCCCGCAGCCCGCGCCGATACAGGCGCAACAGGCCCGCCAGGGTTTCCGTCGCCCGCTCGCAGGGCAGGATGCGGAATTCGCCGTCGCGGGACAGCCAGCGGGTTTCCCGAGCCGCCCCGGCGGGGGCGGCTACGCACAGGAACAGGTGGTCGAGCCAGGCCGCCAGGTAATCCACCGCACGGGTGTCGTCGTAGCGCCAGCGCACCAGGCCGCTCCCGCGCGGGTCGGCGAAGGCGCCGCTCAGACGCCAGGCTTCGCCGTCCAGGTCGAAATCCAGGCTGGCGGAGTGCGGCGGCAAACAGGGTTGCGTCGTCGCCGCGCGCACGCTTGCCGCGAACTGCCGCAGGTTGTCCAGATCCCGGTCCAGCAACAGCCCACCCAGGGTTCCCGGCGGGTATTCGATGCCGGCCCGGGCCAGGCGACGCAGGTCGGCGGTCGCCATGCCGCCCAGGCAGTGGGGCAGCAGGCGCTCGGCCAAAGCCTGGCGCTCAGAAAAATCCGGCAGAAAAGGTTCGTCGTCGACCAGTTCCTCCTCGGCTCGCGCCAACTGGATGCCCAGGCGCTCCCGCAGCAGGAACTGGCAGGGGTTGCGGAAGAACCGCCGCAACCGTTCCAGGTCCACCTCCCGCCATTCCGGCCCCGGCTCCGCCAGGGGGGCGGCGAAGAAGCGGCCCACCGGATCGCCGCCGCCATCCTCGTCGTCCGCGTCCGCGCCGACAGGCGCCTCGCCCTGAATTTCCGACTTGGCGGCCAGGGCCTGGCGCCGCGCCTCACACAGTTCCCGGTTGAAACTGCGCAGGCGCGGGTCGCCTTCCTGGAGGAAATAACCCTGGGCGAAGGGTTGCAACGGATGTTCCAGCACCAAATGGGCGCGGGCCGCGGCGGGGTCGGCGGCAAGGGCCGGCAGCAGGGTCTCGATCAGCTCGGACACCAGCACCGAGCCGGGCAGGGGCGCGTTGTCGCGGATGCTGCGGCCGGTGTAGCTCAGGTACAGGCGCTCGCGGGCGGCCAGCAGCAGGTCCAGGAACAGGTTGCGCTCGTCCACCCGGCGCTGCCGGTCGCCCCGTTGCGGTGCCAAGGCCATGAGGTCGAACTCCAGGGGCCGGCTGGCGCTGGGGAAGGCGCCATCGTTCAGGCCCACGGCGCCGACGAAGCGGAACGGCAGGTTGCGCAGGCTGCTCAAGGAAGAGAAGGTCACCATGCCGGTGGCCACGCCGCCCCGGGCCGGATCATCCAGCAGCGCCTCCAGGGCGGCGCGGACCACGTCCAGGGAGACGGGCTCGCCGATGCCGCCCTGGACCATGTTGCCGTGGAGTTGGCGGATGGCATCGCGCACCTCGCCGAGATCGTCGATTTCGCCGTCTTCCGGTTCCAGAAAAGCGTCAAGGCCGGCCAGCAACTTGTGCAACCAGGCCGCCGCCGCCAGGGGCCGGCCCAGTTCGCCACGCCAGCGCGCCAGTTCGCCGATGTAGCGGGAGAACCGGCCCAGGGCCAGAGCGGCGGAGCCTTCGGCGTTACCCGCCGGCAGCAGGTCCAGCCAGGGGGGAGGCTGCTCGGACGGCGCTTCCCTCGCCCCCGGCACCTCTGATGAAACTCCTACCCTTCGGTATCCCGGGGGGAGAGGGGAGCTTCCGGGCAGGGCATAGCCCAGGAACAGGCGCTGCAGGCCGTCATCGAAGCTGAAGCGCTCCAGCCCGGGCAGGCCGTGCTGCTCCCGGTGCCGGGCATCCATCCCCCAACGCATGCCGGAGACCCGCATCCAGGCCCGGATGGCGTCCAGGTCCGCCGCGACGATGCCGAAGCGGCGCGCCACGATGGGCTGCTGCAACAGGTCGAACACGGCGCTGGCGGCCCAGCGCGAAGTCAACAGGGCGAGCAGGGCCAGGAAGGCGCGAGCCGGCGCGTTCACAGTGCCGCGGGCGCGGCCGCTGATCGCGTAAGGGATGTGGCGCTCCCGCGGCGCGTTGCCGAATACCGCATCCACCAGGGGGGCGGCCGCCTCCAGGTCCGGGGTCACCACCAGGATGTCGCAAGGGCGCGGCGGGTCAGGTGCGGTGAACAGGGCCAGGAGCTGGTCCTGCAGCACTTCCAGCTCCCGGGTGAGGGAGTGGCAGACGTGGATTTCGATGCTTCGGTCGCAGGCGTCGAGGGGGACGCTGCCGGGTTCCAGTTCGGTGAGGTCGAGGATGGCGTTCTGCAGCCGCGCCAGCAGGGTTTCCCCCGCCGCCTCGGTGAAGCCGCCATCGTCCGCCTCGGCATCGCCGGCGGCTTCCAGCAGGAGATCGATGTGGGACTGGGTCTGCTTGCCCCAGCCCGCCAGCAGGCGGTTGCCGGTCTCGTGCCAGGCCGCCTCGCCCCGAGCCGCCAGCCAGGACAGGCGGCGGCGGTCGACGATCTCGAACCAGTACTCCCGGCAGGGGTTGAGCACGTACAGATGCAGGTCGATCCAGCGCCCCAGTTGCCGCAGCAGGTTCAGGTACAGGGGCGGGATGGTGGGCAGGCAGAACACGTGGGCGGCGGGTGGCAGGCCGGCGCGCCGAGCCGCCTCGCCCGCGCCGGCCACGCTGCGCAGGAAGGCGCTGGCCGGGTGCTCCTGCTCCACCCCCAGTTGCGTCGTGATGGCACGCCACAGGGCAGCCTGCCAGGCCTGGTCCTCGCGCTGCGCCGCGCCGGCCTGGGGCAACGCCACTTCCCGTCCCGCCGCCCACTCGGCCAGCCAGTCGGGCCGGTAGGTCAGGTACTGCTCGAACAGGGCCGCCACTCGGCCCGCCAGGTCGTAGCGCGACACCGCGTCGGTCTGCGCCAGGTAGCCGCTCAGACGCGGATGCCCGGCGACGAAATCGGCATCGCCGAACCACTGGAGGATGCGCCAGGCCAGGACCGGGGCGGCGAAGGGAGACTCCGCCGCCACGGTCGGCAGCACCCGGCCGATCTGGCGCCAGAGCCATTGCGCCAGGAAGGAGAATTCCACGTTGGCGCAGATGCCGTAGCGCTCCGCCATGGCCAGGGTGAGGTCGCGCCGCAATGCGCTGCTGGGCACGATCACCTGGTCGGCGGCGAAGGGCGCGGCGGGTGCCGTGGCGAGCCCGTCGAGCAGGGCGTCACGCAGGGTTTCCAGGCGGTTGGCGAAGGTGATGCGCAGCATCGGGGCGGGGCTACTCGTTGGGAAATCCGGGTTTTACCATGGCTGACGCATACCCTCTGGCTACCTTGAGACCTTCGGCGGGCAGCGTTTTTCAGCCAAAGGCGTCGATGCTGGCGGCGGGGAAGCCGAGACGATGCGCCACGCCATGCTCCCACGGCGCCTAACCAGGACGAAAAATCCTGCGGCGCGCTTGCAAGTGAAAAATATGCAGTGTCAAATCCTGGCGCGTCGCCCTTGGCCAGGGGCCCCTAACCTGGCCGCTCCAGGGGGGGCTTGCCGCAAATCCGAACACAGTCGCGGGTATGGGGGCCGCCGCGACTGGCTACGAACCTGGCCCCATTTCAACAAATCCGAGGTGAATCAAATGCCCAATCCCTATCTCGACAACGTCATGAAGCCCTACGTCCCGTTCCCGAACAGTCCGGTGACCTTCTATTTCAACCAGCAGAGCGACGGCAGCAGCAGCTTCGCCATGTACGACACCGCCAGCGGCAAGGAGATCAGCAATTGCAGCTACTCGGCCCAGGGGACGTCCAGCACGGCCGCCGCTGCGACGGCCGAAACGACGGCCGCGGGATTCAATCCCCTGGCGATGCTGGCTTCGTTGTCCCAGCACCTGTTCACTCCCGATGCCAGCGCGGCCAGCGCCCCCGCGCCCGGCGGCATGCTGGTTTGCCCGGTACCGTTCCCGATCGCGCCGGCCTGCTGGCTTCCCACCAGCGGCTCCATCGGCATCGCCATCGTCTTCAGGCTCACCAACCCGCCCACGGTGCTTTGCTACCGCGCCTGCACCATCAACCCGGCGGACCATACCTTCACCATCGCCCAGGACATCGGCCCCTTCAAATGCGCCATTTCCGGACAGCTGGATTACCAGAACGATGTCCTGAAGGCGATAGAGGGGCGTTTCCTGGTCACCGCCGGCAATACCACGGTGTTCGACCAGAGCATGACCATCCCGGTCTGAGCCGGCGCGGGATGGGTTGAGCGCAGCCCATCCGTCGCGGCTGGTCGCAAGCGCCGCGCGGGCATGACGCCCGCGCCGGCGCGCCCCTCACCCCAGTACCGCCCGCAGCGCCCGCAAGCAGATATCCACGTTTTCCCGCCGCGCCGAGGCGCCCATGAGGCCGATGCGCCAGATCTTGCCGGCGAGAACCCCCAGCCCGGCGCCGATTTCCAGATTGAAGTCATTGAGCAGGTGGCCACGCGCCGCGGCATCGTCGATACCGGCCGGGAAGGTCACCGAGTTGAGTTGCGGCAGTCGCTCGCCTTCCGGCACCACGAAGCTCAGGCCCAGTTCTTCCAGGCCGGCCTTCAGCGCCTCATGCATCGCCCGGTGCCGCGCCCAGGCAGCTTCCAGGCCTTCCTCGGCGAGCATCACCAGGGCTTCGTGCAGGCCGTAAAGCGGGTTGATCGGCGCGGTGTGGTGATAGGTGCGTTTACCCTCGCCGCTCCAGTAGCCCAGCACCAGGTTGAGGTCCATGAACCAGCTCTGCACCGGGGTCTTGCGCGCCCGCACGCGGCGAATAGCGGCTTCCGAAAAGCTCACCGGCGACAGACCGGGGGTGCAGGAGAGGCACTTCTGGCTACCGGAATAGGCGGCGTCGATGCCCCACTGGTCCAGCAACACCGGGGTGCCGCCGAGGGACGTGACGCAATCCAGCAACACCAGGGCGCCATGGCGCTTGGCGATGGCGGCCAGGGCGGCGGCATCGGACTGGGCGCCGGTGGAGGTCTCGGCGTGGACGAAGGCAAGGATCTTCGCGTCCGGGTGCGCCGCGAAAGCGGCCGCCACCTTGTCGGCGTCCACCGCCCGGCCCCAGGGATCCTCCACCAGAACCGCCACGCCGCCACAGCGTTTCACGTTCTCCACCATGCGGCCGCCGAATACGCCGTTGACGCAGACGATGACCTTGTCGCCCGGCTCCACCAGGTTCACGAAGCAGGTCTCCATACCCACGGAGCCGGGGCCGGACACCGGGAAGGTGAGCTTGTTTTCGGTCTGGAACGCGTAGCGGAGCAGGGTCTTGGTCTGTTCCATCATGTCCGTGAAGGCCGGGTCCAGGTGGCCGATGGTGGGCCGCACCATGGCGTCGAGGATGCGCCGCGGCACGTCGGACGGGCCGGGACCCATGAGGGTACGGCGGGGCGGCTGGAAGGAGGCGATGGCGGGGGCGGGGATGGACATGGCAATTCCTGGGTGTAGGGAATGAACGGGCGGTGGGCTGGCTCCCTCCCCCGGGGGGAGGGAGAGAGCATCACGCCGCCAGCAGCGGGGCCAGTTCGCCGCCGGCATCCAGGGCGGAGATGTCGTCGAAGCCGCCCACGTGGCGCTCGCCGATGTAAATCTGCGGCACGGTGCGGCGCCCGGTGATGCGCATCATCTCCTGGAGTTGGCCAGGGTCGAGGTCGACGCGGATTTTCTCGATCTGAGTGACGCCCTTCTTGGCCAGGAGCCGTTCGGCCATGGTGCAGTAGGGGCAGGTGGCGGTGCAGTACATCTTGATGGGGGGCATGGTGGGTTCCTTAGGTTTGCTCCCCTCCACCCTGGGGGGAGAGGAAAGGGGGAAAGGGGGCTACGGCTCAGCGTTCCCGCGGCAATCCGGCTGATTCCCAGGCCATCATGCCACCGGAGAGGTTGCTAACGTTCTCGAAACCGGCTTTCCTGAGGATGCCGCAGGCGCTGCTGGAACGGTTGCCACTGCGGCATACGGCGATGATCGGCTTGCCCTTGTACTTCTCCAGTTCGGACAAGCGATCCTTCAGCTTGCCCAGGGGAATGTGCCGGGCGCTGGCGATGTGGCCATCGCTCCACTCCGACTGTTCGCGCACGTCCAGCACCAGGGCATCATCGTGATTGAACAGCATGACGGCTTCCTGGGGGCCGATCTGCTTCACTCCTGACAGGCGTCCGAACAGGGCGGGCCCACCCAGCAGCATGAAGCCGGATACCACGGCCATGGTGATCAGCCAGATGTTCTGCGTTACGAATTCCATTGCGTACCTTCTCAGTTGGGGAATGCGGTCCAGTCCACGGTGACGTCGGGGAGAACGCCGATGCCGAGACTGTCTTTCATTTCGCTAATTTCCGGGCGGCCGTAGCGGCCTGCTTCCAGGCGATACACCGTGACCAGGCGGTCGGTCGGGTGCAACAGCCAGTATTCCCGCACGCCGGCCCGCTCGTAGAGGGCCAACTTGACGATCTGGTCGCGGGCCGCGCTGCCGGGCGACAACACCTCCGCCACCCAGTCCGGCGCCCCGCGCACGCCGCGCTCGTCCACCTTGTCAGGGTCGCACACCACCAGCACGTCCGGCTGCACCACCGTGTCCACCTGCTCGTCCGCCGCGTCGGCCGCGAACAGGCGCACGTCGAAGGGGGCGACGAAGGCCTGGCAGGGCTTGCCCTTGAGCGCCGTAGCGATCTGCCGGGCCAACTCCAGCACCAGGCTCTGGTGGGTCCGCGTCGGTGCCGGCGCCATGGCGTAGGCGACGCCGTCTATCAGTTCGTAGCGGGTGTCGTCGGGCCAGGTCTGGTAGTCGGCGTAGGTGTAGTGCTCGGTTTTGCGTTGCGGTAGACCCATGTCGATCTCCCGGATTGCGTCGGGGGACGGATTATCCTTGATTCCTCAGTTGACCGCTCGATTGCGGGCCTGCCGCGCCGGCCGGCTGCGGGAGCCGACGAAGCCGCTCCCGAAGATGCGGGGGTCAACCGCCGGCAAGCCCGCTGCTACTTGCAGCAGCCACCGCTCCCCTCCTTGAAGCCCATTTTCCTGAGCAGGGACTCCGGCGGGCAGAAGCCGGTGAAACCGGATTGCAGCAGGTTCAGGCCGATGAAGGCGGTGAACCATAGCCAGGATGCGTGGCTCAGCTCGATCTGGCCGCTGAAGTGGGCCAGGGCCAGAGACAACAGGACCATGGTGCCGGCCATGATGCGGATGATGCGT
>CAIXFP010000757.1 GCA_903918705.1 uncultured Pseudomonadota bacterium | reverse complement strand
TACACGGAAGCCGAGATCACGCGGCCGTTCCCGTTCAACGCCTGTTACGGCGAGGACGAGGTGCCGGAGGTGGATGGCGCCGATTTCCGCCTGGAGGTCACCGGTCTGGTGGCGGACACGCACGCCTGGACGTTGGCGGCATTGCGCGCCCTGCCGCAGGCCGACCAGATCACGCGGCACATCTGCGTCGAAGGCTGGAGCGCCATCGGCCGCTGGGGCGGGGTGCCCTTCGCCACCTTTCTGCGCCGGGTGGGGGCCGACCTCGGTGCCCAATATGTCGGGTTCAAATGCGCCGACGATTACTACACCAGCATCGACATGGCCACCGCGCTGCATCCGCAAACCCTGCTGACCCTCAGCTACGACGGCCAGACCCTGCCGCCGCGCTACGGTTTTCCCATGAAGCTGCGCATGCCCACCAAGCTGGGCTACAAGAATCCGAAGCACATCCAGGCGATCTTCGTCACCAACACCTACCCCGGGGGTTACTGGGAAGACCAGGGGTACAACTGGTTCGGCGGCAGTTGAGTTGCGGCCGGCGTGCCGGTTTTTTGCCCCACATCGAGGAGCACATTTCATGAATCAGCGATCACCTCAGCCCTGGAGCGCAAGTCGCGCCCTCCCGGCACTCACCGCCCTGGCGCTGTGCGCCGGCGCCTGTTCCGCCACCTCCCTGCCCGACCCGGCCCTCGACACTCCCGCCTCCGCCACGGCCGCCACCGCGGTGCTGGCGGGGGGCTGCTTCTGGGGCATGGAAGGCGTGTTCGAGCACGTCAAGGGGGTCACCCGGGTCGACTCCGGCTACACCGGCGGCAGCGTCGTCAACCCCGGGTACGAGCAGGTGAGCAGCGGCGAGACCGGCCATGCCGAGTCGGTGCGCATTACCTACGACCCGACGCGGGTCAGTTATGGCCAGTTACTCAAGGTGTTCTTCGCCGTCGCCCACGACCCCACCGAACTGAACCGCCAGGGGCCGGACAGCGGCAGCCAGTACCGCTCCGCGATTTTCTACGCCAGCCCGGAGCAACAGCGGGTGGCCGCCGCCTACATCGCGCAATTGCAGGCGGCGCGGGTGTTTGCCCGGCCCATCGCCACCCAGGTGGCGCCCCTCAAGCCGTTCTATCCCGCCGAGGCCTACCACCAGCACTACCTCGACCTGCACCCGCGGCAGCCCTACATCGTTTTCAACGATCTGCCCAAGATCGCGCAGCTGAAGCGGCAACTGCCGGCCCTTTACGTCGAGCGCCCGGCCGCGCAGGCCGGCCACCCCTAACCCTCTCTCGGGAGCACAGCATGGACAGACGCAACTTCCTCATCCTGGCGGCGAGCGGCGCCGGCGCCCTGGCGCTGGCGAAACTGCCCCGGCCGGCAGCAGCCGCCGTGGCGGAACGGATCGAAAAACTGCGGCGCAGCGACGCCGAGTGGAAACGGCTGCTGACGCCACAGCAATACGACATCCTGCGCCAGGAGGGCACCGAGGCCCCCTTCAGCAGTCCCCTCAATCACGAGAAGCGCGGCGGCCTGTTCGCCTGCGTGGCCTGCGACCTCCCCCTGTTCCCGTCCCGCTTCAAGTACGACAGCGGCACCGGCTGGCCCAGTTTCTACGATGTCCTGCCCGGCCACGTGGAAACCAAGATCGACCTGAAGCTGGGCGTGCCGCGCACCGAATACCACTGCGCCCGCTGCGGCGGCCATCACGGCCATGTCTTCGACGACGGGCCGCGCCCCACCGGCCTGCGCTACTGCAACAACGGCGCCGTACTGAAGTTCATTCCCGAGCGAACCTGACGGCCATCCGCCCTCCCGGGCGGCCCGCGGCACCGTCAGGCGAATGCAAGCTACTCGCCGCTATCCTGGGGGCATGGATTACAACTTGAATCTGCCTGGCGGCGAGGACGCCGTCCTGCTCGGCCACGGACTTTGCGGCAACGCCCTGGAACTCACCCATCTGGCCAAGCGCCTGCAGCAGGCCGGTTATAGCGTGCGGGTGCCCTTCATTCCCGGTTACGGCGTGTCTGGCCGGCTCGCGCGCATCCGCTCCCATCGCGACTGGCTCGCCAGCTTCGAGCGGGAATTCGACGATCTGCGCGGCAAGCATCGCAGCGTCAGCGTCGGCGGGCTGTGCATCGGCGCGACCCTGGCCCTGGCCCTGGCCGCCCGGCGCGCCAGGGACATCGCCGCCCTGCTGCTGATCTCCACCACCCTGTATTACGACGGCTGGAACATCCCGGTCACCCGCAAGTTCCTGCCCCTGGCCTACCTCCCCGGCATCCGCCACTGGTATCGCCACCGCGAGACCACGCCCTACGGCATCAAGAACCCGCGCCTGCGCGAGTGGGTCGCCGAACAGATGGGCAGCACCGGGGTCTCTGCCGCCGGCGCCGCTCACCTGCCCATGACGGCGGTCTACGAAGCCCAGCGCCTGATCTGGAAGGCACGCCGTGCCCTGCGCCAGGTCACCACGCCGACCCTTATCATGCACGCCGTGGAAGACGACGTCGCCGGCCCGCGCAGCCCGCGCCACGTGCTGGCCCACATCGCCAGCGAAGACGTGGAACTGCGCTGGTTCCATGACAGCTATCACATGCTTACCATCGACAACGAGAAGGAAGACGTGGCCCGCGCCGCGATCGACTTTCTCCATCTCCGAACCGAAAATGCCCTGAACAAGGAAGCCGCATGAACACCCTGGACGCCATCAAAAAACACGCCGCCGAGGAATTCGACGTCAAACCCGAAGACATCGACGTCGATGTCCCCTTCGACCAGATCGGTATCGACTCCCTCGGCCTGGTGGAATTCATCTTCGAACTGGAAGACCTGTTCGACGTCCGCGTCAACGCCACCCAGGCGGAGGGCCTCACCACCCTGCGCCATCTGGCGGACCACATCGACGGACTGATCGCGCGGAAAGCGGCATGCGCCGAGTAGTCGTCACCGGCGCCGGGGTGGTCTCCCCCATCGGCCAGGACATCGCCGGATTCAGCGAGGCCATGATCGCCGGCCGTTCCGGCCTGCGCCTGCACCCGGGCGACCCGGAGGTCAGCCTGGAACCCCTGGTGGTCGGCCCGGTGGAATTCGACTCGACGCGGCATTTCTCCAAACCCCAGGCCAAGCAGCTCGACCGCGTCGTCCAGTTTTCCCTGGTGGCCCTGCGCGAGGCGGTGCGCAACGCCGGCCTGGAACTGAACGAGGAGGAACGCGACCGCGCCGGCGTCTACTGGGGCACCGGCCTGGGCGGCATACATTCCCTGGAAGACGGCTATGTCCAACTGCTGCGGGAGAAGACCGGGCGCGTCCGCCCCCTCATCGTGGTCATGGGCATGACCAACGCCGCCGCCGGCCACATCAGCATGGAACTGGGCCTGCGCGGCCCCTCCCAGACCATCTCCAACGCCTGCGCCTCCTCCGCCATGGCCATCGGCGAGGGCCTGCGCACCATCCGCCGCGGCGACGCCGACGTGGTGGTGGTGGGCGGCTCCGAGGCCCTGCTCACGCCACCCATGATGCGCGGCTGGCAGATGATGGGCACCCTGGCCCGCACCGATCCCGCCGACCCGGCCAGGAGTTGCAAACCCTTCTCCGCCGACCGCAGTGGCCTGGTTCTGGCGGAAGGCGCCGTGGCCCTGATCCTGGAGGACGAAGAACGGGCGCGCCGTCGCGGCGCCCCCATCCTGGCGGAACTGGCCGGATACGGCAGCTCCAGCGACGCGACCCACCTCTCCAAGCCGGATGCGGCCGGCCAGGTGCGCGCCATGCGCGCGGCCCTGCGCGACGCCGGCCTGGCGCCCGCGGACATCGGCTACGTCAACGCCCACGGCACCGCCACGGAAGTCGGCGACGTGGTGGAAACCCAGGCTCTGCGCCAGTTGTTCGGGGATAGGGTGCCGCCGGTGAGTTCCACCAAGGCGGTGCATGGCCACCTGCTGGGCGCGGCCGGCGCCATCGAATTTCTGGCCTCGCTCCTGGCCCTGGGGCTGGAGATGTTGCCGCCCACCGCCCACCTGGATCATCCGGACCCGGCTTGCGACCTCGACTACGTCGCCGCCGGCGCCCGCGCGGCCAAGGGCCTGAACGCCGTGCTGTCCAACTCCTTCGCCTTCGGCGGCAGCAACGCGGTCCTGGTCGCCCGGCGCTATTCCTGACGCCGACATGGCGGCATACTGGCCGCCATGCGCATCCTGGTAGTGGAAGACGACCCTCTGGTGGCCAGCGGCCTCAAGGACGGCCTCGGCCTCGCCCGCTTCACCGTCGATCTGGTGGGCCGGGCGGAGCAGGCCGAGGTTCAGATGCGGGCCGGCGAAACCTTCGACCTGGCCATCGTCGACCTGGGCCTGCCCGGCCTGGACGGCCTGAGCCTCATCGGCCGCCTGCGGCAAGCCGGTTTCTCGCTGCCGATCCTGATATTGACCGCGCGCGACAGCCTGGAAGACTGCGTGCGCGGACTCGAGGCCGGTGCCGACGACTATATGACCAAGCCCTTCCGCCTGCCGGAACTGGCGGCGCGGGCGCGCGCCCTGATACGCCGCGCCAATGCGGTACATAGCGCGGTGGTGGCCTGCGGCGAGCTCGAACTCGACACCGCCCGGCACTGCGCCACACTTGCCGGCGCCCCCCTGGAACTGACCGCGCGGGAATGGGCCGTCCTGGAAATGCTGGTGCTGCAGGCCCCCCAGGTCGTCGCCAAGAACAAGTTGCTGCAGGCCCTGTCGGGCTGGGACAAGGACATGACCACGAATGCCATCGAGGTGCATATCTCGCGGCTGCGCGGCAAGCTGGCGGATTCCGGCATCACCATCCGCACCGTCCGTGGCTTCGGCTACCGCATCGATGACGCACGCCCAGCCTAGCCCCTGGTCACGGCGCGGCATCCAGCGCCGCCTGATCACCTGGTTGATCGGCCCCTTGCTGTTGGTGCTGGTGGTCAGCCTGAGCAGCGATTACCACATCGCCCACAGTCGCGCCGACGAGGCCTTCGACCTGGCCATCGCCGACGCCGCCCAGGACATCGCCACCCACCTGGAATTCGACGGCCGCGCCATGTATTTGGATCTCTCTCCCCAGGCCCAGGAGGTGTTGCGCTCCGATAAATACGACGCCGTCTATTTCTCCGTGCGCGACCCGCGCGGCCGCCTCATCGCCGGCAATCCGGACCTGCCGCGCCCCCCTGGCAGCGACGACGACGCCACGTTCTACGATGCCCGTTACCTGGGCCGGCCCATCCGCGGCATCGTCTACCGGGATTCCGGTTCCGGCGCGAAAGCGGAAATCATCGTCGCGGAAACCATCAACAAACGCGACCTGGACTCCCAGGAAACCATGCTGGCCATGGTCGCGCCCAACCTGGTGCTGATCGCCGTCACCCTGCTGATCATCTATTTCGGCATCCGCATCAGCCTGCGCCCCCTCGACGACCTGCGCCGCGAGATTGAACACCGCTCCCCCAACGATCTCGTCCCCCTGCCCACCGGCAACGTGCCCGAGGAGGTTTTGCCCGTGGCCACCGCCCTCAACCGGCTGTTCGGCCTGCTGCGGGAATCCAGCGAAAACCAGCGCCGCTTCCTGACCGACGCCGCCCATCAACTGCGCACGCCACTGACCGGGCTACAGGCCCATGTCGACCTGCTCGGCATGGGCGAACTGTCGCCGAGCCACCGGGATACCCTGAAGCAACTCGACGCGGCCGCGGGCCGCATCACCCATCTGGTCAACCAGTTGCTGTTGCTGGCTCGTTCCGACCACACCGTCAACCTGGGCAACGCGCGGCGCCCGGTGGATCTGGGCGAAGTGGCCGAGTCCATGGCCTCCGCCTTTCTCGACCGAGCCATCGCCAAGGACATCGACCTCGGTTTCGAGACATCGCCGGCCACCATCCTCGGGGTGGCCTGGCTGCTGCGCGAGGCGCTGTCGAACCTGATCGACAACGCCCTGCGCTATACCCAGGCGGGCGGGCGCGTCACGGTGCGCTCGGGCGCCGCCGCCGGCCTCGCCTGGCTGGAAGTGGAGGACAACGGCCCCGGCATTCCGCCCGAGGAGCGCGAACAGGTGTTCGAGCGTTTCTACCGTCCGGCGGATTCGCCCCAGGATGGCTGCGGACTGGGCCTGGCCATCGTGCGCGAGATCGCCCAGGTGCACGACGGCCAGGTGGAGATCCGGGACCCCGAGGGGGGCGTCGGCACTCTGCTGCGCCTGCGCTTCAAGGCCTTGGCGAAACCGGAATAGAGGGCCTTTCCCAAATCTGGGAGCGGCCGAACAGGGACAGCCCGATGTAGCCGCGCACCGCCAGGCGCGCGCCGCCGTCGATGGGCCGGGCCTCCGCCCGGTAGGTGGAGCCGCTGTCCGGGTCGAGAATCTCGCCGCCGTTGTAGCGCTCCCCGTGACGCTTCAGGCCCGTGAGGATGGTCATGCCGACGATGGGCTGGTTGTGGCGCGCGCCGTCGCACTGGGAACACAGGGGCGGCGCAGCGCGGTCCAGGAGTTGCACCACCTTGCCGCTGTAGACCCCGTGGTCGGCGACGATCTCCAGCAATGCCGCCGGCTGCCGGGTTTCGTCGTCGATGGTGCGCCACAGGCCGGCGATGTCGCCGGGATCGCCGGCCCGCGCCCACAGCGGCGCGCACAGCACGAGGAAGAGACGGAGTCGGTGGGGCATGCGCGCCGCGATTCCGGGACGTGGCCAGGGCCGCCGGGGATTCCGGCTTACTCCTTGATGGCCTCGACGGCGATGGACAAGGTCACGTCGTCGGACACATTGGGAGCGAATTTGCCCATGTTGAAATCGGAGCGCTTGATCTTGGCGAAGGCGTTGGCGCCAATTTCATCCTTCTTCCGCATCGGGTTGAGCCTGGCCTGGAAAGTGGCCACGCTCAGCGTCACCGGCCGGGTCACGCCCTTGAGGGTCAGGTCGCCTTCCACCGCCACCGGCTTGTCGCCCTCGAAGCGCACCCGGGTGGACTTGAAGGTGATCTCGGGATACGCCGCGGTGTCGAAGAAATCCGCGCCCTGGATATGCTCGTTGAACAGCGCGAAGCCGGTGTTGACCGACCTGGCGTCGATGCTGACTTCCACCGAGGCGGTGCGGGCCGCGCGGTCGTACACGATCTTGCCGCTGGTCTTGTCGAAGCTGTGCAACTGGTTGGAGAAGCCGAAATGGCTGTACTCGAAGCGCGGCGCGGTATGCGCGGTATCGATGACGTAGGTTTCCGGGGCGGCGCCGGCGCCGCCGGCCAGGAGCGCCAGGACCAGGGCAAGGACGGGGTGTTTCATGGGCAGACTCCTGAGGGGACGCGGGCAGGGGCGGCCAGTGTAAACCTGCGCAAAGGGGCCGGAAGGCCAGGAAACACCTTGTTACAGTTCGACACGCCGCGGTTGCGTGGGCAATCCATACTGGGGGTGAGGCGAACGGCGGCGCTTTGAGGGCTGCCGGACCGCCTCCTCACCTTACGACCAGGCAACAAGGAGTCATCATGAAACATGTGAAATTACTGACGGGAATCGCCCTGCTGGCGGCCACCCTCGGCTGCGGCGCCGCCTGGGCCGACCATGGCGGCCACGGCCATGTTTCCTTCGGCATCAACCTCGGCATCCCGGTCGGACCCTGGTACTACCCGCCCTACTACGCCTACCCGCCGGTGGTCGCCGTCCCGGTCTATAGCGAGCCGTCCGCGCCGCCCGTGTATATCGAAAAGGGTGCGCAAGCCGCCGCCCCGGCCGCGACGAGCTACTGGTATTACTGCCCCAATCCATCGGGTTACTACCCTTACGTCAACCAATGCCCGAGCGGCTGGATGACGGTGCTGCCGCAAGCGCCGCAGACACCCGGGCCTCGCTAGGAGATGACCATGCTGCACATATCCCGTTTAACTCCTTTCGCCCTGGCCGTGGCCCTGGCCGCCTGCGCCACGGTGCCCGACGGCCCCAGCGTGATGGCCATGCCCGGAACGGGCAGGAACCTCGACCAGTTCCGCGCCGACGATGCCTATTGCCGGGATTTCGCCCTGCAAATGAGCGGCGGCAAGACGGCCAACCAGAATGCCGTGGATAGCGGCATCAGCAGCGCGGCGGTCGGCACCCTGATCGGCGCGGCCGCCGGCGCGGCCCTGGGTGGCCATAATGGTGCCGGCGCCGGTGCCGGTACCGGCCTGCTCATGGGCGGGTTGATCGGCACCGAGACCTCGCAACGCTCCGCCCATGGCACCCAGCGGCGTTACGACAATGCTTACGTCCAGTGCATGTACGAGAAGGGCGACCGGGTGCCGGTGTCCGGCCACTTGCAGGAGCAACGCTCCAGCAACAGCTACGCGCCGCCGCCGGGTGCCAGCATGCCGCCACCACCCGCTCCCAACATGCCGCCACCGCCCATGGCGGAGAGCAACGGCGCCGGACAGCTGTTCGTTTACCCCAGGCACGGCCAGTCTGAAGCCCAGACTGCGGCGGATCGGCGCGCCTGCGCCACCTGGGCCAGCGACCAGACCGGGTATGAACCCGGGAGGGGTGCCGCCGGCGATCCTCGCCGCGGCGACTATCAACGCGCCGCCGCCGCCTGTCTCGATGGCCGCGGCTACACGGCCAGATAAGGCGGTCTGACGCCATCGTTCAACAGGAGTCCCCATGAAAACCCCACGCAAACCTGGCCCCGCCACCCTGGGCCTGCTGCTCGCCGGCCTGATGGCCGTGGGCGCCGTCGCGCCGGCTTATGCCGACCGCGATGATCGCGAGCACCACGAGCGGCATGAGCGTTTTGATCGCCCCTATCGTTCCGACCACTGGGTGCTCGATGCGCGCTTCCACCACAACCATTATTACCCGGCGCTGGGCTATTCCGTATCGGTTCTGCCTCCCGGCCACCTCGACATCGGCCTCCGCGGCGGCCACCTGTTCTTCCAGGCCGGGGTCTGGTTCCGGCCCGCGAGGCACGGTTACGTCGTGGTGACGCCACCGTTCGGCGTGGCGATACCGGTGCTGCCGCCGGATTATTCGACGGTGTGGTACCAATCCACCCCTTACTACTACGCCAATGGCGTCTATTACATGGCCGGCCAGGGCGGTTACACAGTGGTCGCGCCCCCCCCGGACGACGCCATCGTCATGCAGCCCCCGCCGCCCCCCGTCGGCATGCCTCCGGCGCCGCCGCCAAACTACGCGCCCCCCGCGCCGGCAGGCGCTCAGGACGGCCTGATGGTCTATCCCAGGAACGGCCAGAGCGCCGCGCAAATGGCGTCCGACCGCGCGCAATGTACCGATTGGGCGGTCAACCAGACCGGCTACGACCCGCTCCGTTCACCCCCGGCCGACAGCCGCCGCGCCGATTTCCAGCGCGCCGCCGGCGCCTGCCTGGACGCCCGCGGCTATACGGCCCGCTAAGCCGGACCCGCCGGGGCGGCCCGCCGTCCCGGCCGGCACACCGGCTTGCAAACCCTTACACGACTTTGCTTGGGACTGACACTCCTTGACGGAGGGCGGGCCTACGATGGGTTCCAGGGCGGAAGCAGGATCGCCGCCCGGATTTGTTCCAGACTTGACCCAAGGAGTTCCCATGGATACCCGCACCGCCTTCCTGGCCACGAGCGCCATCGCCCTCGGCCTGCTCGGCCACCCCATACTTTCCCAGGCCTACGACGACGCCCCCGAGCAACGGCAGGTGCAGCATTGCCAACGCTTTGAAGCCGGCGAGCATAGACATGGCTGGCGCCGTCTGGCGGAGCGCCTGCACCTGAGCCGGGAACAGCGCCAGTCCATGCGCGCCATATTCGAAAAGTACCGGCCCCAGTTGCGCGAGCTGCGCCACTCTCTGGCCGACAACCGCCAGGCGCTGGAGAAAATGGACGCGGGCGACGCCGGGTTGCAGGATGCGGCGGCCGCCCAGGGCAAGACCCTGGCGGCCCTGATCGTGGCGCGCAAGCAGATGCGCTCGGAAATGAAACAGGTATTGACCGAAGAGCAGCGCCAGACCTTGCGCGGCCTGCTGGAACGGCGTGAGCACATGCGCCACCACGAGATGCGCCGGGACTGAACGGCGGCAAGGCGTGGCCAGCCAACCTCGAGAACAAGGAGCCATCATGAAGACCTCCCGTATCGCCCTTGGCCTGGCCATCGCGGCGGGGGCCATCGACGGCGCCGCCACCCTGGCGGAACGGGGCCAGGACGGTTTCGGCATCGGCCTGGGCCTACCCATCGTTCCCTGGTTCTACCCACCCTATTTCACCTATCCGCCGCTGGCCGATCCCGTCGTGGCTCTGACCGCGGCCGCCAGTCCCGATCAACCATAGGCAGGGCCGCCCTCCCTGGTTGAGAATGGCGGCTTTCCACGCCGGCCCGCGCCGTCTCGCGACGGCTACATAACCAGGTTCGAAAGGCAATCCATGCAGTCTTTTCTTGCGCGCAACAAAGGGGTGGCGATTCTTGCCCTGCTGCTCGCCGTCGGCGGCGGTTATTACTGGACTCACCGTTCGGCGCCGGCTCCCGACGCCGGCGCGGCCAACGGGGCGCGCGGCGGCGCGGGTGGCGGCAACCGGCCGCAGCCGGTATCCGTGGCCGTGGTTCAGCGCGCCGACGTGCCCATCTGGGTTTCCGCCGTGGGCACCGCGGTGCCGCGCAATCTGGTGACCGTGCGCACCCGGGTCGACGGCCAACTGATGCGGGTGCATTTCCGCGAAGGCCAGATGGTGAAACAGGGGCAATTGCTGGCCGAGGTGGACCCACGCCCGTTCCAGGCGCAACTGGACCAGGCCAACGGCCAACTGGCCCGCGACGCCGCCCTCCTGGACAACGCTCGCCTGGACCTGGCGCGCTACCGCGACCTCTGGGCCAAGGATTCCATTTCCAGACAGCAACTGGACACCCAGGACGCGCTGGTGCGCCAGTATCAGGGCAGCGTCGAGAACGACAAGGCCCAGGTGGCCAGCGCCCGGCTGCAACTGGAATACGCCAGCACCATCGCCCCGGTCAGCGGCCGCATCGGCCTGCGCCAGGTCGATCCCGGCAACCAGATCCATGCCGCCGACGCCAACGGCATCGCCAGCATCGCCCAGGTTCAGCCCATGACCGTGGTGTTCGCGATTCCCGAGAGCTTCCTGCCCGGCATCAACCAGAATCGCGGCGAACTCGTGGTGGAGGCCTGGGATCGGGAACAGAAAATCCGCCTGGCGCGGGGCCGCCTGCTCAGCACCGACAACCAGATCGACACCAGCACCGACACCATCAAGCTGAAGGCGGAGTTTTCCAACCAGGATGGCGTGCTGTTCCCCAACCAGTTCGTCAACACCCGCCTGCTCATCGGCACCCGCAAGGACGCGCTGGTGATTCCCGGCGCCGCCCTGCTGCAGGGCGCCCGCGGCCCCTTCGTCTACGTCGCCGACCAGGACGGCAAGGTGGCCTCGGTGCAGGTCACCCCGGGTCCGGTGGATGGCGACCGTATCGCGGTGGACGGCCCGTTGCAGCCGGGCAACCGGGTGGTCACCGACGGCACCGACAAGCTGCGCGATGGCGCCCGGGTGGAAATCATCGATGCCGCCACCCGCGCCAGGGCCGCCGGTGGCGCCGGCCAGAAAGGCGGCAAGGGCTGGGGACACAAACCTTCCGGCGCGCCCGGGCAGAAGCCGTGAGTACGCGGCCCTTGCGCATCGGCACACTTCGGAAGAGCTTGGCCGGCGAGCCGGACCAGGCAGCCTTCGACGAGGATCTGAGCGTCCACATCCTCACGGTGTCCGCCACCATGGTGGGCGTGTGTCTTACCGCCATTGGCCTGATCCGGGTGGTGGTCACCCTGCGCCGCATCGAGACCATCGTCGACGACCTGGTCAGCATCGACGCGGTGATGTTCGTGGCCGCCGGCCTGCTCGCCTACTGGGCCATGCGCTCGCGAACGCGTGGGCGGTTGCATCACATCGAACTCGTCGCCGAACGGGTATTCCTCGCCGCCATGGTGGTGATGGGCATCGCCTGCCTGGGCCTGGTCTACGGCATGCGCTACCTATGAACCCGTCCCGCCTGTTCATCCTCCGCCCCATCGCCACCTCCCTGATCATGGTGGCGATCCTCCTGGCGGGTTTCGTGGCCTACCGGCTGCTGCCCCTCTCGGCCCTGCCCGAGGTGGACTACCCCACCATCCAGGTCATGGCCCTGTATCCCGGCGCCAGCCCGGAAGTGGTGACCTCTTCCATCACCGCCCCCCTGGAACGCCAGTTCGGCCAGATGCCGGGCTTGAGCCAGATGTCCTCCAGCAGTTCCGGCGGCGCTTCGGTGATCACCCTGCGCTTCAGCCTCGCCGTGACCCTGGACGTGGCCGAGCAGGAAGTGCAGGCGGCCATCAACGCGGCCTCCAACCTGCTGCCCACGGACCTGCCCCTGCCGCCGGTGTACAGCAAGGTCAACCCGGCCGACGCGCCCATCCTCACCATCGCGGTCACCTCGCCGTCACTGCCGGTGCCGCGCATGCACGACCTGGTGGAATCCCGCGTCGCCATGAAGATTTCCCAGATTCCCGGGGTCGGCCTGGTCAGCATCGCCGGAGGACGGCGGCCGGCGGTGCGGGTGCAGGCCAACCCCAAGGCCCTGGCCGACGTCGGCATGTCGCTGGAGGATTTGCGCAGCGCCATCGGCAGCGGCAACGTCAACATCGCCAAGGGCAGTTTCGACGGCGCCCAGCGCGCCTCCACCATCGACGCCAACGACCAGCTCAAGTCCGCCGCCGAGTACGGCGGCCTGGTGGTGGCTTACAAAAACGGCGCCCCGGTGCGCCTGCGCGACGTCGCCGACATCGTCGACGATGCCGAGAACGCCCGTCTCGCCGCCTGGTCCGACACCAGCGAGGCGGTGATCCTCAACGTGCAGCGGCAGCCCGGCGCCAACGTCATCGAGGTGGCCGACCGGGTCAAGAATGCCCTGCCGCAACTGCGCACCAGCCTGCCGGCGTCCATCGATCTGGGGCTGCTGGCGGACCGCACCACCACCATCCGCGCCTCGGTGGCGGACGTGCAGTTCGAGCTGCTGCTGGCGGTGGCCCTGGTGGTGATGGTGATCTTCCTGTTCCTGCGCAACCTGCCCGCCACCCTGATACCCAGCCTGGCGGTGCCGGTGTCCCTGGTGGGCACCTTCGGCTTCATGTACCTGGCCGGGTTTTCCATCAACAACCTGACCCTGATGGCGCTGACCATCGCCACCGGCTTCGTGGTGGACGACGCCATCGTCATGATCGAGAACGTGGCCCGCTACGTGGAGCAGGGCGAGACGCCCCTGGAAGCGGCCCTCAAGGGCTCGAAGCAGATCGGCTTCACCATCATTTCCCTGACCTTCTCCCTCATCGCGGTGCTGATCCCGCTCCTGTTCATGGGCGACGTGGTGGGGCGCTTGTTCCACGAATTCGCCATCACCCTGGCAGTGGCCATCCTGATTTCCGCCGTGGTGTCGCTGACCCTGACCCCCATGCTGTGCGCCCGCCTGCTGCGCCACATCCCCGAGGAGAGCCAGGGGCCGTTCCAGCGCAAGGTCGGCCATTTGTTCGAGGCCGCCATCGCCTGGTACGGCCGCGCCCTGGCCTGGGTGCTGGAACACCAGGGCGCCACCCTGCTGGTGGCCGGCGCCACCGTGGTGCTGACCGTGCTGCTGTATTTCTGGATTCCGAAAGGCTTCTTCCCGGTCCAGGACACCGGCATCATCCAGGCCACCACCGAGGCGCCCCAAACCGTGTCCTTCGCCGCCATGGCGGATCTGCAGCAATCCCTGGCGCGGGAGATACTCAAGGATCAGGCCGTGGCCAACCTGTCCTCCTTCATCGGCGTCGACGGCAGCAACCCCACCCTCAACAGCGGGCGCATGCTGATCACCCTGAAACCCCTGAAGGAACGCCAGATCTCGGCCAGCGCGGTGATCCGCCGCCTAGCGGACAACACCCGCCACGTGCCGGGCATCAACCTGTACATGCAGCCGGTGCAGGATCTGACCGTGGAGGACCGCGTCTCCCGCACCCAATACCAGTTCATGCTGGAAACGCCGAATTCCGCCGAACTGGGCCAGTGGGTGCCGCAACTGGTGGAGCGGCTGCGCCAGTTGCCGCAACTGGTGGACGTCACTTCGGACCTGCAGAACCAGGGGCTCCAGGCCTACGTCGAAATCGACCGCGATGCCGCCGGCCGCCTCGGCATCACCACCACGGCCATCGACAACGCGCTTTACGACGCCTTCGGCCAGCGCCTGATTTCCACCATCTTCACCCAGTCCAACCAGTACCGCGTGATCCTGGAAGTGAAGCCCGGCTTCAAGGTGGGCCTGGCCGCCCTGGATGCGATCTACCTGCCCACCGCCGGCGGCCAGCAGGTGCCCCTGTCCTCGGTGGCCAGGGTGAGCGAACGCGCCACCTCCCTGGTCATCAACCACGTCGGCCAGTTCCCGGCCGCCACCGTGTCATTCAACCTGGCGCCGGGGGCGTCCCTGGGCGCCGCGGTGAACGCGATCAAGGACGCCGAGGCCGGGCTGCGCATGCCGGCCAGCATCGAGACCAGTTTCCAGGGCGCCGCCCTGGCGTTCCAGGCCTCGCTGACCAATACCCTGCTGCTGGTGCTGGCCGCCGTGGTGACCATGTACATCGTCCTGGGCGTCCTCTATGAGAGCTACATCCATCCCGTCACCATCCTCTCCACCCTGCCCTCCGCCGGGGTCGGCGCCCTGCTCGCACTGGGCCTGGCCGGCG
>CAIXFP010000756.1 GCA_903918705.1 uncultured Pseudomonadota bacterium | reverse complement strand
GGCCGGCCAGGCTGATGATGCCCAGGAGCAGGGCCAGGAAGGTCAGCGGCATGCGCGCCACCAGGCCGCCCATGTTGTTGAGGTCGCTATGGCCGACGCGGTGGCGCACGGCGAACACCGCCATCAACAGGGTGGCCTGGGTGGCGGCGTGGTTGATCACGTGCAACAGGCCGCCGGCGCTGCCCAGGGCGGTGCCCAGCATCAGGCCGATCAGCATGTAACCGCCCTGGCCGACGCCGTGCCAGGCCAGCAGGTAACGGGCGTCGTTCTGCTTCAGCGCAGTGAAGGTGGGCAGGATGATGGTCACCGCCGCCAGCCAGACGATCAGGTCTTGCGCGCTCAGGAAGGTATAGGGAATCGCCAAAGCCTTGAGATGGGCGACGCCCACCAGCTTCACCAGCACCACGGCCAGGGCGAACAGGCCGACGCGGCCGACGATGGCGCCGAAGAACACCGTGCCTTGCGCCGGCATTTCCGAATAGGCCTGGGCCTGCCAGAGATGGAAGGGCAGCAAAGCCATCTTGGCGCCGAAGCCCACCAGGAACAGCAATACCAGGCCCCACAGTTGCAGGTTGCCCATGAGCGCCAGGCTGACTCGCGCCGTGGCGAAGTCGAAGGAACCGCCGGCCTGGAACAGCGCCACCAGGCCCGCCAGCAGGGCCATGGCCCCGGCGATGGCGTAGACCAGGTATTTCAGCGCCGCTTCCCGCGCGACGCCGCCGGCCAGGGTCATCATCAGGAAGCCGGCCCATGAGGTGGCTTCCCAGCCGACGAACAGGGTGAGCAGGTCGCCGCTGCCGAACAGCAGCAGCATCGCCAGCACGTTGCCGGCCAGGGCGCTGTGCAGCAGGCGGCGGCTGCCGGTGTAGGCGCGCAACCATTCGCCGGCGCCGAACCAACTGGCGAACAGGGCCGCCGCCAGGGTGACCACGGCGAACATCCAGGCCAGGGCGTCGAAGCGCCAGGCCAGGTGGAAGCCGGAACCGGAGAAGGTGAAGGAGGCGGCAGCGTCGCCCACTTGCGACAGGGCCCACAACTGGGCGGCGTAGAGCGCCGTTCCAACCACGCCGGCATGGCGCCAGTTGCCCATCAGCAGCATGGCCGCCAGGGTCAGGGCGGAAAACAAATACAGGGTATCGAGGGGGGTGAACATCATGGCGCGACTCCCAGGACCAGGGCGCGATAGGCGGGCAGGTCCGCCGCCTGCTTCGCCATGGTTGTGAGGCTGTCGGCCAGGACCGGCAACAGCGGAATGCTGGCGAGGAGCAGCACGCCCAGCAGGCTGGCCACTGCCACGTCCCCCAGCCGATGCGGTGTGGCGGCGCGATCGGTCTTGGCGAACAACTGGCCTGCCAGGCGGAACAGGTAATGGGCTTCCACCACGGTCATCGACAGGATGCCGGCGATGGCGATGCGGGCCAGGGGCTCGCCCTCATGTGCCAGGCCCAGCAGCACGGCCAGCTTGGCCCAGAAGCCGGGCAGGGGCGGCACCCCCACCAGGGAGAGAGCGAACAGCACCACCAGGCCGGCCGCCAGGGGGGCCGTGCGGCCGGCGCCGGCGAGGCCTTCCAGGCTGCCGTTCCAGCGCTCCGCCAAGAGGAACAGGGCGGGTTTCAGCAGGGCGTGGTGCAGGGCCACGGCCACCGCCGCCACCAGGCCGGCCTGGCCGGGAATCGCCATGGCGATGAACAGCAGGCCCAACTGGCCCACGGAGGAATACGCCAGCATGCGCGGCAGGTCGCGCGCCCGCCAGGCCGCCAGCTCGCCGCTGACCAGGCCGAGCAGGCCCAGCACCAGCAGCATCTGGCGCGCCTCAGGGGTATCGAACACCAGCACCAGCAGGCGCAGCAGGATCAGGATAGCCAGCTTGGACACCACCCCCGCCAGCAGGGCGGACACCCGCTTCGGCGCGGTGGCATAGACCTCGGCCACCCAGGCGTTGACCGGGAACAACTCCGCCTTCACGCCGAAGCCGATCAGCAGGCAGGCGAAAGCGGCCAGGCCCACCGGGTTGGCCAGGTGTGCCGCCGACAAGCGCGATAAATCCGCCAGGTTCAGGGTGCCGGCCAGGGTGTAGACCAGGGTGATGCCCAGCAGCGAGAGGATGGAGGCGAAACCGCTAATGAGCAGGTAGCGCAAGGCGGCGGCGTAGGCGCGCGGGGTGCCGGCGGCGGCCACCAGGCCGAAGGAAGCCACGGAGAGCAGTTCGTAGAAAACGAAGATGTTGAACAGGTCGCCGGAGATGGCCAGGCCGCTGCCGGCGCCGGCCACCAGCAACAGCAGGGCGCTGAGACGGTTGCCGCCATCGCCGGTGGCTTCGCGGGGCCACAGCAACAGCATGAATACCGGCACGGCCAGGGCGAACAGCAGGGCCAGGGTATCGGCGTAGAAGACGATGCCCAGCGGCGCGGCGTAACCCCCGATGGCCGCCATGACCGGGTGGCCGTCGGCGTGCAGGGCGATGTTGCCGATCACGGCGGCGCTGGCCAGCAGCACCACGGGGCCGAGCCAGCGGGCCAGCAGGGGCGAAACCAGGCTCAGGGGCCGTAGCAGGAAAGCGGCCAGCAGCGGCAGGGCCACGGGAAGGGCAAGGGCGTTCATGGGCACTCCTTCGCCGCGATAGTTGCCACCACGGGAGCGGGTGCCGTCCAGGGTTGCGGCGGCACCTCGTCGCTTTCCGGCGCGGGGATGCCGGCTTCGCCGCAGATGTCCCGTTCCAGCCGCTTCTTCAATTCGCGGATGTCCAGGGTGCCGTAGGCTTCCTTGATGCGGATCATCAGCGCCACCGCCAGGGCTTGCACGCCGACGCCAATGACGATAGAAGTGAGCACCAGGGCTTGCGGCACCGGGTCCACCATGGGGCGGGTGACCGTTTCGCCGGTGAGGATGGGGGCGATGGAATCCCAGCGGTAGCCGGCCAGCACCAGCAGCAGGTTGCCGCCGGATTCGGCCAGGCCCAGCGCCAGGACCAGGCGCAACAGGTGCCGCGACACGGCCAGGCCCACGGCGCCGATGGCGACCAGGCCGACGCCGCCGGCCACCAGGAGGGTAATCAGGTCGGGAGGATTCAGGTTCATGTTCATTCCGCGAGATGCAGGAGCAGATCGGACAGTTCGGCGCCGACCTTGAGTCCGACGGCCAGATAGAGCAGGGGCAGGCTGCCGGCGGAGACGATCTGGCCCACCACACCATGGCCCAGCAGGAGTTGCAGGAAGGGGCCGCCGTCCAGGATGGAGGCCAGGCCGATGCCGATGTAGGCGGCGCCGGCCACGCCTTCCAGTACGGTAAGGACCGCCGCGTTGGGTTGCCGTTTGGCCCGCGCCAGGAAGGACACGAAATAGGCCGCCGCCAGCACCACGCCGCCCTGGAAACCGCCGCCGGGAGTGAGGTGGCCGTGGGCCACGATGTAGAAGCCCACCACCAGCAGCAACGGGAACAACAGATCGGAACCGGCGCGCAG